>JAUVQU010000009.1 GCA_030597965.1 Cellvibrionaceae bacterium | reverse complement strand
TTTTCTGCAGGGCCAGAATCACTCGAGGTTCAATTATTTAAAGAGGAAGATATCCCCTGGAACGACCTCGCCTTTCCGACTATTTACAAAACCCTGCAATATTATTTTGAAGACAGGAAAAACACTCGCTATCCGCTGCGTAGTGAAACACTGATCAGGAAAAGATAAGCTCCCTAAGAGCCTCCCTTCACTAAAAATGTTTTCCTTATGTGCGAACTTACCAACTGAATTGCTTTCATTCTCGATAACAATCGAGTCATAACAAAATTAGAGATGCGATTATTTTTTCCGGCCACGACAGAAGGCACCCGCCCCAAAAAACGCAACGCATCTGACACTGTCGACTCAACATCCATAATGGACTCCGTCATTTTACTGCCTTCAGCGGCATACCCAGGTGTTGCAGTAGAGCTCGGCATAAAACCCAGCACATCAATACCCCTGGGCCGCAACTCAGCCCAAAGTGACTCCGCAAACTTCACATCGTAGGCTTTAGTACCACAGTAGTTTGCGTTATAGGCACTGGCCACCTCCGCGGCCAGTGAGCCGACAATAATAATGCCTCCCCTTTCCTGCTCCGCCATCTTATTGGCAAAATAATGAGTAAGATGCAATACCGCTCGAGTATTAACACTTAATTGCGCCGTAAGAAAATCGATAGACTGAGGTAAAAACTCACCGATTTTAGCGATACCCGCATTGTTGATCAGCAACCCAACTTGACGATCGCCTATGGCTTCCAACAGCCCGCCCATAAAGTGATCTTGAGCAAGGTCCACACAGTAGTAGATCACATCAATATCATCATTGGCACTCAACGCAGAGGCTGACTCCGCCAACTGATCGTCAAGCTTATCGACAAGAATGAGACTAAATCCACGTTCGGCCAACTGCCGAGCAAACTCATAACCCAGTCCTCTCGCGGCACCTGTGACCAGAGCCCAAGGACCGTATTTTTCAGGAGTAACCTGTGTCATTTAACACCCTGTTCAATTAGTTCGATAGCGATAGTTGCCGTTTACCAATCCGCACCTTCCGCTTGACTGGTGGGCACCGGCCCAGAAAACTTTTCAGCCCTATAGCGCTCTATGATTAGAGTTTGAGACCAGTAACCTTTGGGCAATCCTGCTTTTTGCTTTAGTGCCATAAGGAATTCTTCAGGCTCCGGTAATGACGCCCAAACAGCAGGTAAAAAAGTACCTGCTGCGGGTGGTGATACTGCTTGATCCCTTAGCACCAAGCCATCCTCACCTGGTACCAATTGCGCCAATAAATCCTCTTCTGATTCAAAAACCAAAGGTGCCGGCTGACTCAGAATGGATACTGCAATTTCCAGCCGTGAGAATTCATCGCTGCTTAACGGACAAAAACGAGGATCCTGAAAAGCTGCGGCCACTGCATTATTAATCACATCATCACACAGAGCGCGATGTGCCTTTAGCGTACCAATACAACCCCGCAACTGACCGTTCAAGGTTAAGGTGATAAAAGTGGCTCTCTGTGTCAGGTATTGAAAATCTTCGAATACAGCAGTGCCATTCAACACCTCCCGATTCTCACCATAGTGGCGAATGGCTCTGGCTGCCAAAGCAATCAAATCACGACGTATTGCTTCCGGGGTCTTCGCTTTTTCAGGGAGGTCAATACGCCAGGCGCCATAGCCAACCACCCGGTCGAGACCTCCACCTGTATCGCCCGAACTACAGCGCCCAAGCGTGGTAACGCGCATTCCTTTTCTTTTGGCAATTTGCAGAACGCCTGTGATTGGCAAGTAGCCACAGGCAGCCTCTCCATTCAACGAACCAGCATCCAATAATTCAATGGCTTTTTGTGTGTTCCAATCCAGTGTTTGAGCCTGTTCATAGGTGTGGAAATGGCTGAGATCCGAAGAAATCACAATGATCGTCTCATCACCTCCCCATACTTGCTCCAATATTTCTGCAACAACTTCTGGATTGGTCGTACCAACGATAAGTGGCACGATAGAAAAATCGCTGTTCAATAACCTTTGTAAAAATGGCAGGTGTACTTCCAAACAATGCTCACCTTGAAATGCCGCATCAAGCTTTTCTACCCGCTTCAACACAACCAACGAAGAAACCATATTCTGATCAACAGGAATACTTCCGAGCGGCGTTTTAAATGTATTAGCACTGGTAGTTGCCACACCCCTGAAAGAATAGCGGTGAGCCGGGCCAACAAGTACCACCCTCTTTATCGACTCCCTTGCTGGGCGTAAATGATTGTAAGCCGTCGCAGCCATAAAGCCTGAAAACATATGGCCAGCGTGTGGCGCAATAATCACTTTCGGTGCGTTCGAGCCTAAGATGGTTTGTTGCCGAGAGCGCTCCAGATAATCATCAACACCAACCTGTAATTCAAAGGAGTCGTCCGAATAAAAACTGCCAGCCACCTGAGCTGCTAAACTTTCTATAGATGAGGTTTGATTGTCATTCATCATTAACACCACTGGAAATGTTATGGGGCATAACTCTACTCTAGCAAAAAATCAGCACCCTGGCCGTTATTGGCACCGGCTGCATGATGGCCGAATACAATGCGATCTGTGTCCTCGTGAATGCCGCCTCAAGGAAGGCCAGCAAGGCATGTGCTTTGTACGCGCACGCCACAATGACCAGATACAATTGATGACCTATGGCCGCTCGTCAGGCTTCTGCATAGATCCCATTGAAAAAAAGCCGCTCTATCATTTTTTACCCGGTACGCCCGTGCTCTCTTTTGGAACGGCCGGGTGCAATCTGGCGTGTAAGTTTTGTCAGAATTGGGGCATCAGTAAGAGCAGTGAAACACACGCACTAGCGGACCAGGCCTCACCACAAGGTCTTGCTCAGGCCGCACTGGAAACGGGTTCCCGCTCCGTTGCTTTTACTTACAACGACCCGGTGATCTTTCTGGAATATGCCGTAGATACGGCTATGGCCTGCCGTGAGGCTGGTGTTAAAAGCGTGGCGGTAAGTGCCGGCTATATCAGCCCGGAGCCCCGGGGCGAATTCTTCCGCTATATGGATGCAGCTAATATTGACCTGAAAGCCTTTACTGAACGGTTTTACCGAAAAATAACCGGGTCTCACCTGGCTCCAGTATTAGACACCCTGCAATGGATCAAGCACGAGTCTGATACCTGGCTGGAGATCACAACTTTACTCATTCCGGACGAAAATGATTCGAACAGTGAGATTGAAGCCATGTGCCAGTGGATTGCCAATGAGCTGGGGCCAAACGTACCACTGCATTTCACCGCCTTTCACCCGGATTACAAAATGGGACACAAACCGGCAACATCATTGCAAACTCTGTTACGGGCTCACCATATCGCTAAAAGTAACGGACTGAATTATGTCTACACGGGTAACGTTCGGCACCCGGAGACAGATAGCACCTATTGCCACAATTGTAATAAGCCAGTGATTGGGCGAGACAACTACCAACTGACGGATTGGCAATTAAACAGCAACGGCGATTGCCGTTACTGCGGCACTCAATGTGCCGGGGTTTTCGAAGAACAGCCAGGAAACTGGGGACCCAAGCGGGTCCCGCTGCGAATTGAAAATTAGCCGACAAACACACGAGCGTTGCGGAACAAGCGCATCCAACCGGAGTCTTCTGTCCATCCATCCGGCGCCCAAGAATTATTCACCGCACGGAAAATCCGCTCTGGGTGCGGCATCATAATAGTGGCACGACCATCGGCAGATGTTACCGAAGTAATACCTGCCTGCGAACCGTTCGGGTTAGCTGGATAGGTTTCCGTTACACCCAGATGATTATCCACAAAGCGCATTGAAACCAAACCACTATTGTCACAGCTGTTAAACGCCGCGTCGGACGTAAACTCTGTACGTCCTTCACCGTGAGCAACGGCCACTGGCATCATAGTACCTTCCATACCCTTGAATAAAACCGAAGGTGACTCTTCAATACCCACCATGCTGAAGCGCGCTTCAAACTGCTCTGACTGGTTGCGAACAAAACGCGGCCAATGCTCGGCACCTGGTATCAGATCCTTCAGGTTCGACATCATCTGGCAGCCATTACACACACCCAGACTAAAGGTGTCTTGACGGTGAAAGAAGTTCTGGAATTTATCGCGCAGTTCGGCGTTAAATAAGACCGTTTTCGCCCAGCCTTCACCCGCACCCAGTACATCACCGTAGGAGAAGCCGCCACAGGCAACTAGCCCCTTAAACCCGCCGCGGGCGCTACCTTCATCTCCATTTAAATCTACTCGACCCGCCAGGATATCGCTCATGTGCACATCAATGGCATCAAAGCCGGCACGATCAAACGCCGCTGCCATTTCCACGTGGCCATTGACGCCCTGCTCACGCAAAACCGCTATCTTTGGACGCGCACCGGTATTGATAAATGGTGCCGCCACATCAGCGTTTTGATCAAAGCTCAGTTGTACACTCAAACCAGGATTGGCTTGCGTCACTGTATCGAATTCTTGCTTCGCACATTCTGCGTTATCACGCATGGCGGCAATGCGGTAGCTGGTTTCACTCCAGAGGCTTTGTAAAATGTTACGCGCCTCCTCAAAAACAATCTCACCATTGGCCTCAATACGAACCGAGTCGTGGTTATTTAACCAACCCAGCTTATGAACGCTAAGACCTGCATCCGTAAAGCGAGCTACAACAGCATCAACATTTTCCTTCGTGACCTGCAGTACACCACCCAGCTCTTCATTAAAGAGTGCCGCCAGCACGTCGTCGCCCAGGCTGTCGATATTGATATCGACACCACAGTGACCAGCAAAAGCCATCTCAGTGACTGTTGCGAACAGACCGCCATCACCCTTATCGTGATAGGCCAATACCTGATCAGCCTCAAGACTGGCCTGCATAGCACTGAAGAAGGCTTTTAATTGCTCAGCCGAATCAACATCAGCGGTAGTATCGCCCACCTGGTTATAGACCTGAGCAAGAATAGAAGCACCCAAACGGTTTTTTCCATTCCCCAGGTCGATATAAATCAGCTCACTGGAACCAATCTCTTTACCTTCTGTATCTTTCTGCGACGGCGTACGCAATTGAGGAGTAACGGTCTTGCGCACATCCGTTACCGGGGCAAAGGCTGTGATAACGACAGACATCGGTGAAGTGACCGACTTGGTTTCACCCTCGTCATCCCAAGCGGTACGCATAGACATAGAATCTTTACCCACTGGAATAGTAATACCCAGCTCAGGGCACAACTCCAGACCAATAGCCTCAACCGTGCGATACAGCTTTTCATCTTCGCCCGGGTGGCCAGCGGCACACATCCAGTTTGCAGACAATTTAATGTCTTTAATATCATCAATACGACTGGCCGCAATATTGGTAATGGATTCGCCCACGGCCAAGCGACCCGACGCGGGGCCATTCAACAAAGCCACCGGGGTACGTTCACCCATCGACATGGCTTCACCCGCGAAAGTATCATAGGCTGCGGTGGTCACGGCACAGTCTGCTACCGGCACCTGCCAGGGGCCAACAAACTGATCACGCACCACCTGCCCCGTCACCGAGCGATCACCAATAGTAATCAAGAAGCTTTTGCTGGCTACGGTCGGGTTTTGCAGAACACGCTCAGCCGCTTCGTAAATGTTAATCGAAGTGGTGTCAAAAGATACTGTATTGTAAGAGCGAGTCTCAGCGGTGCGATGCATTTTTGGCGGCTTGCCAAACAAAATAGACATCGGCAGATCAACCGGCCTGGTATCAAAGTGAGTATCGTTCAGCACAATATGGTCTGCGTCGGTGGCATCACCCACGACCGCGTAAGGGCAGCGCTCACGCTGACAAATGGTTTCAAAGCACGCCAGATCTTCTGGCATAATCGCCATCACATAGCGCTCTTGCGCTTCGTTACACCAGATTTCAAGCGGACTCATGCCCGGCTCATCATTGTTGATGTTGCGCAACTCAAAGTTAGCGCCACAGCCACCATCCTTAGCCAGTTCCGGAAAGGCATTAGAGAAACCACCGGCACCCACATCGTGAATAAAGGTAATAGGATTCTTCTCACCCAACTGCCAGCATTGGTCGATCACTTCCTGACAACGGCGCTCCATTTCAGGATTCTGGCGCTGCACCGAAGCGAAGTCTAAATCTTCAGAAGATGAACCAGACGCCATGGATGAAGCGGCACCACCACCCAGACCAATCAACATGGCCGGGCCGCCGAGAGCAACTAATTTTGCACCGGCATCGAATTCATTTTGATCCACGTGTTCGGCTTTGATATTGCCGTAACCACCGGCCAACATAATCGGCTTGTGATAACCGCGACGCTCTCCATCGAAGTTTTCTTCGTAGGTACGGAAGTAACCATTAATATTCGGACGACCAAACTCGTTGTTGAACGCAGCACCGCCTACCGGCCCTTCGATCATGATATCCAGTGCGGTCACAATGCGATCTGGTTTACCATAAGATTTTCCAGTTAAAGTGTCCTGCTCCCACGGCTGGGTGTAGCCTGGAATTTGTAGATTTGAAACCGTAAAGCCAGTCAAACCAACCTTCGGTTTAGAGCCACGGCCCACCGCCCCTTCATCTCGAATTTCACCACCGGAGCCGGTACCTGCACCTGAGAATGGCGAGATAGCCGTTGGGTGGTTGTGGGTTTCCACCTTCATCAGAATATGAATATCTTCTTGATTTGAACCGTAAACCTTGGTCTCCGGGTCTGGATAGAAACGGCCCGCTTTTGAACCCACAATGACGGAAGCGTTATCTGCGTAGGCCGAAAGCACATTTTCACCACCCAGCTTGTAGGTATTCTTGATCATGCCGAACAGAGAATTTGGCATCTCTGCGCCATCCATTGTCCAGGTGGCGTTAAAAATCTTATGGCGACAATGCTCAGAGTTCGCCTGAGCAAACATCATCAGCTCCACATCCACTGGGTTGCGTCCCAGCTCGTTAAAACTATCCACAAGGTAATCAATTTCATCTTCAGCCAAAGCCAGGCCTAATTCGACATTGGCTGTTGCCAGCGCCGCGCGGCCGCCACCAAGGATGTCCACCGAAGACATTGAACGTGGTTCTTCGTGAAGGAATAAAGCGCTGGCTTGATCTGGCTCAGCGAACACCGACTCAACCATGCGATCAAATAATGCGACCTGAATAACCTCACGATCACTGACACCCTCAATATAATAGGCAATGCCACGCTCGATACGCTGCACCTTTGCAAGGCCCGTATTGTGAGTAATATCGGTCGCTTTTGAGGACCAGGGTGAGATAGTGCCGGGACGCGGCACCACTAAAAATAATTCACCGACTGGATTGTCCTGAACCTCAATTGTCGGACCATAGCTCAGCAGCTTGATTAACTGAGCCGACTCACCATCTGTAAGGTCATCACTGATTTCAGCGAAGTGGATATATTCCGCATAAACGGCGGTAACTCCAACCTCTAGCTGTTGCAAATTTGCCAGTAATTTTTCGGTGCGGAATGTAGATAGTGCGGGAGCGCCACGCAAGGTCAGCATAGTCGGTTAAAACCTCTGTCTATCGTATCTCTCTAGGACTTTCTAGGTTGATACAGGCCGGTCGAACACTGCACTTCTCTTCAGGAACTCTTCAGGAGCTCTTGAGTTAAATACAGCCATCGAAAGAAGGCGGCATTGTACTGGAAATTGGCTTAGCAAGCAGCCCTCAATATGCAATTACCGACAATCGCAGACGATCCAACCAAGATCTTACTAAAACCCATGCGATCTACACCGTTTCCGGAGAAACCAACCCTTCCCTAGAGCATTAGGTGCACGCCCAACAAGGGTATTCAATCCCATCCTCAGAGACAGATAACTTTGAGACTAAACCGTGTAACTCATTGTTATTAATAACTATTCATACAAGTTTTTCGTAAAAACCAACATATATATGGCTATCACCTGGGGGGTTGAGACGGTATACTCGGGCAAGTATATCAATCGTGATACAGTCAAAAACAAAGAGCTGTTAACACCTAGACAGGAGTTGGCATGGAACCACGCACACGCGTCACCAGCAGCCGCCATGAGCGCATAAAACGCCGCCTCCGTGGCGCCGCTCTACTCCTATGCCTGCCACTTCTTCTAACCACAAGCCGTCCGCCCACCGCACTCGAAACAGTACTCAACAGTGGCGAGCTGCACATCATTTCCCGTAACGGCCCCACCACCTATTATGAAGGCAGCCAGGGACTTGATGGTTTTGAGTACCATTTAGCGAAAATATTTGCCGACCATTTAGGCGTCAAACTGATAATCGAGGACAAGGACACCCTAAAGGAAATTTTTAATGCTCTGGCCAAACCTTCAGCCACTCTCGCCGCAGCCGATTTGACAGTCACAGATGAACGCAAACAGAATATCCGTTTTACCGTGCCCTACCAGGATGTAACACAGAAATTACTCTATCGAAACGGAGAGAAACGCCCAAAGACAATCGAAGATTTATACGGGAAGAGAATACTGGTTGTCGCCAACAGCTCCCACTCAGAACGCCTGAAGGAATTACAAAAAGACCACCCTCAACTAATCTGGCATGAACAGGGTAATGTGGAAATGATTGAACTGGTGGAGATGGTTCATGACGGAACCATTGACCATACAATCGTAGATTCTAATGCATTCGACCTTAACAGGGGCTTATTCCCTCGCGCCCGCGTTGCTTTCGACACTTCAGAAGCTCAACAACTGGCCTGGGCACTCCCCAAGAACAGTGATGACAGCCTATACAATGTTGCCAACGAATTTCTTATTGAAGCTAGGGACAGCAACCTTCTGAATGAACTCACCGAACGTTTTTACGGTCATGTTGACAGTATTGATGCTAACGGCGCTCTCACCTTTGGCTACCGTTTAAAATCACGCCTCCCAAAATGGAAAGAGACCCTGAAGAAGGCTGGTGAAAAACATGACTTAGACTGGCATCTGTTAGCCGCCATCAGCTACCAAGAATCTCACTGGAACCCAAAGGCAACCTCCTACACCGGGGTTCGCGGCATGATGATGCTAACAAACGCCACAGCAAAAGAAGTGGGTGTAACCGACCGACTAGACCCGGTGCAAAGCATTGATGGAGGCGCCATCTACTTTAAAAAAATTTATAACCGACTACCTAAAACCATTACCGGAAATGACCGCACATGGATGACTTTAGCTTCATATAATGTCGGCTACGGTCACTTAGAAGACGCTCGAGTTCTGACGCAGAGACTTGATAAAGACCCCAACAAATGGAGCGATGTACGCGAGCACCTGCCCCTGCTTACAAAGCGCAAATACTACAGCAAAGCAAGATACGGCTACGCCCGCGGCTGGGAACCCGTGTACTACGTACAAAACATACGCAGTTTCTATAAAACCATCGCCTGGCAGGATCAATTACAACAGCGTCACTTAGCGACGATTCAAAAGGAAAAAGATACGGAGATCGCACCTAATACACAGTACGATACAGACAATATCAAAGCCATGTCTGTGCTTTAATCTAGAAACTGCAGTTAGATCACGAAAGTCCAAGCAAGCTCTTGACACACCTGAAAAAAATTAAAAAATTCTCATCACCAGCAATAATACAGCCTTCGGGTTTAACGGCTTTCGCTCACACGAACGGCTTTCTTTTCCGCTCGCCGTCGTTTAAAAAACGTCCGCATCAATTCCGTCGCCTCAGTCTCCATCACCCTGCCCCGCACTTCAACGTGATGATTCATTTCCTGCTGATCAAACACTCGAGCATTACTGACTACCGAACCCGCTTTTGGCTCACAAGCACCATAAACCACCCGCGCTACCCTTGCATGAACTAACGCACCGGCGCACATGGTACACGGCTCAATAGTGACATAGAGAGTGGCGTCAACAAGACGATAATTACCAATGCGCTGTGCCGCATCACGTAGCGCCATCACTTCAGCATGGGCCGTAGGGTCACAGGCCGAAATTGGCTGATTCCAACCCTCCCCTACAATCTCACCATTGAGCACTACCACAGCCCCCACAGGTACTTCGTTTATTTCGCCTGCTTTAGCCGCCAAACTCAGCGCGCGCGACATCCAGCGCTCATCGTCATGACCGCTGTTATCGTGATGATTGTTGTTTTGATCAATCAAAAGTGAATGCCTTTTTGGCCGGCTTCACGATCGGTTCTATAATTTCGGTTTCGGTTTCGGTTTCGGTTATAGTCACAGCTTCAGCTTCTGGCTCAACTTCTGTCGCAACCTCTGACTCAACTTTTACCTCAGTCTCTGGGTCAACCTTTGTTTCCACTACAGTCTCCATCACCGGTTCAACTATGGCGAGGGGATCAACCGAGTACACTTGAATAACAAAATTTGCCGTCACATCCAATCTTTCGGCTTGCAAAAGCATCTCGCGACCCTCGCGTTTGCCTCTCCATAAAAAAGGCGTCATGTTAAGCAATGGGCGCAGAGCCTGATTCGACTCCAGACTGATTGGATATTTCACTTCAATGGAGTCAACAGGAAGAAAACCTTCAGGCGTAGCCGGTAGTTCGTGCCTTACTGCCCTGCGATACAAAACTTCTTTAAATTCAAAAAGGTGTTCAGGCCCCGGGACGACACGAACGAAATGCCCTTGAGGCTTTAACACTCTAACTATTTCCTGAACATCACCCGGTGCAAATACTCTTAATAAAACATCAACGCTTTCGTCCAATACCGGCAACTGAAAACTACTGGCCACTGCCCAATCAACCGATGGGTATTTTCGCGCTGCTAATTTTGCGGCAGCCTTAGCTATATCAATACCTGCGCAATGCAGTGAAGGTAAAGCGAGCCCCTGCTGTAGACTGGCAAGATAAAACCCTTCCCCGCAACCCACATCCAATATATTCACATTTTCAGTATCTGGGCCGACCAAACCAGCAATCGTTTTTTGTAACGCATCGACCA
The DNA here is from genome assembly GCA_030597965.1 of Cellvibrionaceae bacterium. GTDB lineage: Bacteria > Pseudomonadota > Gammaproteobacteria > Pseudomonadales > Cellvibrionaceae > JAUVQU01. The sequence continues at coordinate 13,590 of JAUVQU010000009.1, read as the reverse complement.
GGGGCTGATAGTGTCCTGCTTCTAAAAACTCTCTACGATGATTCAGCATGGAAGCATCATCACCCGGGTTTTGACTATTTTTTTTATTGGCGAGCAGTAAATTAAAATAGCCCTGCTTGGCTCGATCAAAGCTATGTCCATTAGCACAGACCAAATTTTTAGCTTCTGCGTTCAAAGGCACTGTTAACGGCGCCTTACACACCGGACATGACCAGATCATGATTGCACCGCAATCATTTCTGCAACTTCATTCACTTGTTCACCGCTTGCAGCACCAATATAAGTAAAACGTGGCAAGGATTTGCCATCTATTTCTACAGATTCAAGAAACATAGTCAGAGGCCTTACCCACCAGCTAAAGTCACCATACAGGCAACGATAGGCCACTAATCGCTCTTCAGTTTCACTGTGATTAACTACATGAAATACTTGGTAGTCCTTACCTTTGTAATGACGATAAATACCCGGCTTTATTTTTGAAACCACTGCTCGCTCTCCACGCTTCAAGATTTAAACAATTTTAGCACTGATCAAGATGTAATAAGGCGTTTTATCTGATGGGTAACTTAAATTTATCGCCATCAAAAACTGGCCAAACTTATACTATCTAAAAGTGTACAATTCACACTTGAACAGCTCGCCGACGAACTCTTAGGTTTAAGCGAGCTCATCAAAGCCATGCCATAGCGCAAAAGTTACCAGTTTTAAGGAATACACATGAGCCACCATGAGCCACATCGTCTACACCGCACTGGGTGGTTACGCGCCGCCGTACTAGGCGCTAACGATGGGATTGTCTCTACCGCCAGCTTGATCATTGGTGTCGCTGCTGCCAGCGCCACACAGGAAAGCATCCTGCTTGCGGGTATTGCCGGGCTTGTTGCCGGTGCCATGTCCATGGCAGCCGGTGAGTATGTCTCCGTCAGCTCCCAGTCTGATATTGAGCAGGCTGATCTGGAAATCGAACGCCACTCACTCGAACACCATTTCGAATACGAACAAATCGAACTCGCCAAAATTTATGAAGGGCGCGGAATTGAACCTGAATTAGCACGGCAAGTTGCCCACCAACTGATGGAACACGACGCACTGGGCGCCCACGCACGGGATGAAATCGGTATTCTCGACATTACCGCTGCCCAGCCAGTTCAGGCGGCTGTCTATTCGGCAGGTACATTCACTCTTGGTGCCGCACTGCCTCTGGCTGTCGCCTGGTTAGCACCTGGTGTACTGCTAATCCCCCTTGTCGCCATGAGCTCACTACTGTTCCTTGCCATACTCGGCGGACTAGCCGCTCGTGCAGGCGGCGCATCAATTACCATTGGTGCAACCCGTGTCACCTTCTGGGGCGCATGCGCAATGGCAATTACTGCAGCAGTAGGTCTATTGTTTGGGGTGGCGATTTAGCGTCACGGTATTTATTTCTACCCATAAAAAAACGCAGCTATTTAACTGCGTTTTTTTATGGGAATAACTTAATTTAAACGCTAAATTTTTACCGGCTCTATTATCAGCGTCGCCACATTTAAATCATGGCTTTTTAATGTGGCGACACGGGTGCCGGGCTTACGGCCATCACGAACCTCACTCACATCAACACCTCCGGCAGAAAATTTTTCAGCCTGCTTATCGATATCCGCTACTTGAAAGGCCAGCCCCCAAAAATAATCACCTGCTTTTAGACCATCTTCGGGGGCAATAATTTCCAGTGTTAACTTCCCTGTGCGGAAGAACAACATACGGCCTCCCCACTCCGGTTTGTTTTGATCAAGCGCCAGGCGAATACCCAGCTCATCACCAAACAACTTAATACAAGACTCCGCACTGCTGCTCCGCAATACGACATGATCTACCCGAAGGCGGTGATTCTCATCGGTCACCGCCGGAAGATGACTCTTGGTGGTAACCGCAAGACTTAGCCCACGTGTCTTTTCATCGGGCAGATAATGCAGTGTTTCTTCGAAGGATTGAGCAGTATTCGATTTATAGAAGCAGTCACTCGTTTTTGTTGTTAAAGACAGCGAAGGCTCTTGGCTGGTATAAAACACCAAACCACAGATTCCCGGGCGTATCTTTAAAGCTGACGCATCGAGCAGTTCAATCACTACGTTATCTAAATCAAACCAAGCCGCAGCAACAGGTATTTGCTGATAACGAACAGGGTCTGTGACCCGGCCTTGCCAAAAAGGGGGCGCATCAAACAATGTCTGATAATCCTGTACCGCTTGAGATAAATCAGCACAGGCTATTTGAATACGGCTAAAGCGTTGTATCACAGCAATCCTTAAGGTTTGTACCAGATAGCTGAACTCACCGCCCGCTCTTGGATGCTAGTAGGCTCTGGAGCTTCTATACCAAGTTCTTTCGCATCAAATGTTGAATATCTGGGTGTCGGTATTTCAACCACGCGAGCATAATAGAACGCTTCCTGAGCAGGATTAAATTCAGGGTCCTGCCAGACCGCAGACAATTGAGCTGCACCAATGGAATTACTGTAACTGGCTTCGGCCACATTCACCGTATTGCCCACACTGGCATAAGCCCCGGTGGCTGCATCTTTCTCTCGCCCTTGAGAAGCTGCCACATCAAAAATTGTTTCGTGGCTTTTACCCTCACCATCAACCCAGCCTTTAATGACCTGCAAGCGATCAAGGTTGGCACCTTGAGGGTCTTTACCCGCCAGCAAGATAAAGCGAGGGGATGTAGCGCCTTTGCTTCCTATCTCGCCAGCCTCTTTTAGATCTCCTCCCCCCTTTATCTCTCCGCCCCCTTTTATCTCTCCACCCATAGCCACGCCTTGAGCATAGGCCTTTTCTAACCAGTCGCCCTGCTCCAGTAAATCAACAGCATAATCCCAACTGGCAAAAAATCTCCGACTCATCCGCTGCCCGGAGGTGGCATAGGTTTCCTTGCGCTCCATGGCTTCAAACAATGAATCACGAGTATTTTCATGGGCCCAAACGGCCGCCAGTCCTGCCGCACCCCAAAATTTAACTGGAGTAACATCACCCATTCCTATCGTACTGGCATTCAAACGCAGGCCGGCGGAGCCATCCATCAATGGTAACTTGCCATGGAAGTTATCTTCCTCAACCGATGAGCTTGAATTATGGCTGTCGCTGCTGCCAATCACGCCAAATCGATAGGGGTTAAAACCGTCCGTGTGGGAAAACTCCAATCCGGTACGCAACGCATCACGGATATAACTGCCCTTAGGCTCACTTCTGCCACTGTCGGACTTTAGCTGGGCATCATAAATTTCAAAATCGGCAAATTGATCATCCGGCGAAAGTAACGGATGAGTTTCAGAGGAACCTTTCACCTGAAATATTTCACTGATGGGTTCGTTCAAGGTGCGACGCTGCGCATACTCAGCATTAAACTCGCCACCAGCAAACATCTGCTGGTCATACATCAATCCATTACTCACATTGCCATTATGCGGAATGGCAAACACCTGCATACCCTGCTCACGCTGGGACTCCAATGCAGTCCAAAGATCTTCCGGGTTGTCAGAATCTAACGAGGTAAACGGATAGGTAGGAATGTTTTTATTTTTATAGATAACATTTCGATGGAGGTTCTGTTCCTCCGGCATGGATGTCCACTCGTAACCCACAAACGCAGTAAAGCGGCCCGGGTCATTATGTTTTTCTGCCGATTCCACTATGGTGTCCCAAGCGGCTTTAGAAACCTCCTCCATACCCGCAATGCCAAAACTGTTGTGACGCTTCTCCATACTCGACATATGGGTAATCATCGTAACAAGACTATTCCAAGTGATTTTCAGGCGGTTACCTGAGGCAAGAAGCTCGGGTAAATTACTGTCTTCAGCATCTTCACCCGCTAAATATCGGGGTACACCCAAGTACTCTGAATGATCGGTTACCGCGCCAAAATCCAGTGGACGACTGGCCCTTATGTTGTAACCCGCGCCATGGGGGATCGTCCCGCCTTTCATGTAGTGGTAGGCATCATCCGGCAGTGTGCGTGTACCCGTGGTATAGGCATCGTAAGAAAGGCTGGTGTGAATATGCAGATCACCCCAGAAGAGGTTTCTGGTTTCACTGTGAGGCACCAGCGACTTTTCCGGTGGCGCCTCATTTAAATCAAGGTTGTTAACCAGGCTGGCATCATCAACTTTATTACAGCCGTTCAACAGCACCACTGTCAGGGCTAATAACGAAACGCGCTTTAACCTAGAAACCGCAGTTGGGCGAGAAGAAGAGGTGCAATACATTGATGCGCACGGGGAATTTGAAAACCGCGTGGTCACCCTATTGGTGATGAGTGCTTTTTTAAGTTTTCCAGGTGCGTCAAGAGCTTGTGCATACTTTCGTGATCCAACTACGGCCTCTAGGTTTAACATCACTCTCACCAATTTATTTTTAATTTATGCAAACATCATACATAAAAAAACCCGATTAAAATCGGGCTTTTTCAGAACTTAACATGATGACTTTAGAATGACTTACTCCCATTCAATCGTCGCTGGTGGTTTACTCGATACATCATAAGCCACACGGGAAATACCGGATATCTCATTAATTATTCGGTTGGAAACCGTTTCCAGCAACTCGTATGGCAAGTGCGCCCAGCGGGCGGTCATAAAGTCGACAGTTTCAACGGCGCGCAGTGACACAACCCACTCGTAACGGCGACCATCGCCTACAACGCCCACAGATTTAACCGGCAGGAATACCACAAACGCCTGACTGGTTTTGTGATACCAATCCGCGTTATGAAGCTCTTCCAGGAAAATCGCATCGGCTTCGCGCAGAATATCTGCGTATTCTTTTTTCACTTCACCGAGAATACGCACTCCCAGACCAGGACCCGGGAATGGATGGCGATAGACCATGTCGTACGGCAGACCCAACTCCAAACCAATCTTGCGCACTTCATCTTTAAACAATTCACGTAAAGGCTCGACCAACTCCATGGCCATATCATCCGGCAAACCACCCACATTGTGGTGTGACTTAATTACGTGCGCTTTACCTGTTTTAGAAGCGGCAGATTCGATGACATCAGGGTAGATCGTACCCTGCGCCAACCAATTCACATCTTTCAGTTTGGTGGCTTCTTCGTCGAAGACTTCAATAAAAGTATTACCAATAATCTTACGTTTCTTTTCAGGGTCCGACTCGCCCTTGAGGTTACCCAAGAACAAATCTGCTGCATCGACGCGGATGACCTTTACGCCCATATTCTTAGCAAACATGTCCATAACCTGGTCGCCTTCGTCTTTACGCAACAGGCCGTTGTCCACAAACACACAGGTCAGCTGGTCGCCAATGGCTTTGTGCAGCAAAGCAGCCACTACGGATGAATCAACACCGCCAGACAACCCAAGCAGAACTTTATCGGTACCCACTTGCTCACGAACTTTACGAATACCGTCTTCAACAATATTGGCGGCTGTCCACAATGCATCACAGCCACAGGTTTCCAATATGAAGTGTTCAAAAATTCGCTGACCCTGGGTGGTGTGAGTCACCTCAGGGTGGAACTGCACACCAAAGAAATTCTTCTCTGCATGGAAAATACCGGCAACTGGGCATGAATCCGTAGAGACCATCACCTCAAAACCCTCAGGAATCACCACCACCTTGTCGCCGTGACTCATCCAGACATCCAGTAAAGATGCGCCGTCATGATCAATGTGATCACTGATGTCGTGGAGCAGAGCACAGGTCTTTTCGACCTTGATCTGTGCGTAACCAAACTCATGTACGCTGGATGGTTCAACCTTGCCGCCCAATTGCTCGGCCATGGTCTGCATGCCATAGCAAATACCCAGCACAGGCACACCCAAATCAAAGACTACTTCTGGTGCACGGGGTGATTCACCCGCATGGACCGATTCTGGGCCACCCGCTAAAATAATACCGCGCGGATTAAACTCCCGAATCTCATCATCGGTCATATCAAAAGCGCGAACTTCAGAGAAAACACCTATTTCGCGGACACGACGGGCGATCAGTTGAGTGTATTGAGAACCGAAGTCCAAAATCAGAATACGTTGAGCGTGGATATCTTGAGTCATCTGTAATCTCGATTAGAGCAATATTTAAAACGTAAAAGGGTCAGACAATGCTGACCCTTTTAATCATTTACCAACTTTTAACTTAACGGCCGCCGCCCACTGGATAGTTTGGCGCCTCTTTGGTGATCTGCACATCGTGCACATGGGATTCACCCATACCGGCAGAAGTCACACGTACAAACTCAGGCTGGCTGCGCATGGTTTCGATATTAATCGAACCTGTGTAACCCATGGCTGAGCGCACGCCGCCCATCATTTGATGCACAATGGTCGAAATAGGGCCTTTGTAAGGTACGCGGCCTTCAATGCCTTCCGGCACCAATTTTTCAGCACCTTGGCTGGCATCCTGAAAATAGCGATCTGATGAACCTTGGGTCTTAGCCATGGCACCCAGTGAACCCATGCCTCGGTAAGCCTTGTAGGTACGACCTTGATACAGCTCTACTTCACCTGGCGCTTCTTCCGTACCGGCAAACATAGAACCTATCATCACGGCGTGTGCACCAGCAACCAGCGCCTTAGCAATATCACCAGAGTAACGAATGCCACCGTCGGCAATGACTGGCACGCCTGTACCCTCCAACGCTTTAACCACATTGGCAATGGCACTGATCTGCGGAACCCCCACACCACTGACGATGCGAGTAGTACAAATAGAACCGGGACCAATACCTACTTTCACGCCATCGGCACCGGCAGCGGCTAACGCCATAGCTGCAGCACCGGTAGCAATATTACCGCCGATCACCTGAACGTCAGGGTGATCGGCTTTGATCTTGGCGACACGATCAATCACATTCTTAGAGTGCCCGTGAGCAGTATCTACGACCAATACATCCACACCCGCCTGAATCAATGCCGCCACACGGTCATCCGTATCCGGGCTGGTGCCTACAGAAGCACCTACACGCAAACGGCTTTCTGGGTCTTTACAGGCATTTGGATAACGCGCGGCCTTATTCATATCCTTAACGGTGATTAAACCTTTCAGTTCGAAATCATCGCCGACCACCAATACCTTTTCGATACGGTGCTTGTGCAACAACTCACGAACTACTTCTGAGGACTCGCCTTCCTTCACCGTCACCAATTTCTCTTTTGGCGTCATGATACTGGCAACGGTCGCGGCCATATTGTTCTCAAAGCGCACATCACGCGCTGTCACAATACCGACAAGATCGTCATTTTCCATAACCGGTACACCGGAGAAATTATTCTGTGCAGTCAATGCAATCAGCTCACGAACCGTCGAGCTGGATTCAATAGTGATTGGATCCTTTACCACCCCCGCTTCATATTTTTTCACCGCAAGCACTTCAGCGGCCTGCTGCTCGATGGTCATGCTCTTGTGAATAATACCGATGCCACCTTCCTGCGCGATGGAAATGGCCAAACGCGACTCTGTCACAGTATCCATCGCAGCGGATACCAGGGGCATGTTGAGCGTAATGTCCTTGGTAAGGCGAGTTTGCAGGGAAACATCTTTGGCGGTAATGGCTGAATAGCCAGGCACCAGCAGGACATCATCAAAGGTAAGCGCTTCTTGAGCGATGCGTAACATAAACGATCCGACCTTAAATCTTATGTGGAATGACTTCTAATAGGTTAACCGGCGATTATACGTTAAAAGTCCCTCCTTATGGAATAGATTAGTCATCTATTCCACTGGAAATCGCCAAGGATTTATAAAAGTTTCTTCCCCTGGAGATAAGCGCCCACTGAAGGCTGTGCCAAAGCTTAAACTTTTGTCACAATGCACCCATGACTAAGATCTATTACAGCGAAAATAACAGCACAGAGACAACGCCCGAAAAACGTATTCTCAGTGTTAGCCAGCTCAACCGCACAGCAAAACAGTTGCTAGAAACACACCTAGCTATCATTTGGGTTGAGGGTGAAATCTCGAATTTCTCACGCCCTTCATCCGGCCACTGGTATTTCACCCTCAAGGATTCGGGCGCACAGGTACGCTGTGCTATGTTCCGCAACCGCAATATGCGCGTTCGCACACCACCCAAACAAGGCGATCAAGTACTGCTCCGCGCTCGGGTCAGTATTTATGAAGGTCGTGGTGACTATCAACTCATTGCCGAACACATGGAAGACGCTGGAGTCGGCGCACTGCAACGCGCCTATGAAGAACTCAAACAGCGTTTACACACAGAAGGGTTATTTGAAGCCAGTCTAAAACATGAGCTGCCCAGCCCACCAAGGCACTTGGGCGTAATCACCTCCCCGACGGGCGCCGCTATACACGACATACTCCATGTACTAGAGCGTCGCTACCCGTCACTGCCTGTATCGATTTTTCCCGTAGCGGTTCAGGGTGCCGATGCCGCACCACAAATTGTAAAAGCATTGGATACCGCCAATCGACTCAGCGATTGTGACCTTTTAATCGTTGGTCGTGGTGGCGGCTCACTGGAAGACCTATGGCCTTTTAACGAAGAAACTGTAGCTCGAGCCATCGCCAACAGTCGCATCCCCATCATTAGCGCCGTCGGGCATGAAGTGGACGTCACTATTGCCGATTTTGTTGCGGATCTGCGCGCCCCTACACCTTCCGCCGCCGCAGAAGTTGCCACACCAGACGGCGAAGGGCTTATGCGCCAGTTTGCTGGGTATGAATCATTTCTAGAGCAACTGTTAGAGCGTCAACTATCCAGCAAAGCCGAACGCCTAAAACATCTGCGAGCGCGCCTGCAACACCCCGGCGATAAACTGCAAAACCAGAACCAACAGCTCGATCATCTGGAGATACGCCTAACCCGCGCCATCAAGAACAAGCTGCAATCCGCCAAGTCTCAATTTGAGCAGCTGGAATTACGCAGCAAGCCCCTTAACCCACAAACTCAGATACAACAGCAAAAGCAAAGGCTTGGCCTGCTATCACAGCAGGCTAAGCGCCTCATACTTGAAGGACTCAACCAAAACCGTCAAAAACTAGAACAGCAAGCCGCACTGCTGCACAGCGTCAGCCCACTCAGCACTCTACAACGTGGCTATTCCATCACCAATAACAAGGCAGGCAACGTGATCCATAGCTCAAACCAAGTTAAGCCTGGTGACGAACTGACGACAAAGTTAGCCGATGGCGTTATTACCAGCCTTGTGAAAAACACCACATAATCCTGCTGCCGACCCCCAAGAAAACCATTCGCTTGCAGGCAAGCTCCTACAAGTCGCAAGAAGTCCTACCCAGGATCTACAGGGTTGCCGTACAACCAGTATCGCAGTAGACTGCCGATATCTTGTCGGGGTGCCCTTACAACTCATTTAAGAATACAAACTTGGATGAATAAGGTGCTGAGAAATACTCGTCGAACCTGATCAGGTTGATGCCTGCGTAGGGAACAAGAAGGCAATAAGAATCGCGCCACACTTCTTTAACCCGCCTTCTGCTCTCCTCACTACTTCACTCCTGAAAGAGAGCCAATATGACAAACTCTGCCTCACAACACTCAAGCCGAATCGCCATTCTTGGCGCTGGGTTACTGGGTCGTTTGAGCGCCTGGCAATTACTTGAAGCGGGCCAACAAGTCAGCCTTTATGAAGCGGGAAGCTTTGAACAGTCCCCTTCAGCAGCACGCACCGCCGCCGCTATGATCTCCCCACTTAGTGAAGTCGTCGCTTCTGAACGCGAAATTTATAACCTGGGACTGCGCAGCCTGCAAATCTGGCCAGAGTGGATTCAGTCACTCAACAAAGCCCTGCCCGATCACCCTCCTGTTCAATATGACGCAACCGGCAGTGTCGTCGTCGCACACCCACAAGACCGAACCGAACTGCAACAATTTCATCGAGACCTGGAAGGCAAACTGGGCAGCAAGCAAAACAGCAAACCACTGAATCAATCACAGATCACCAAGCTGGAACCCGCGCTAGCGCATTTTAACGAAGGCCTGTACTTGCCGGATGAAGCCTATCTGGATAACCGACAACTGCTGGATAATTTGCTGCAAAGAATTCGAACGCTCGGCGGAAAGTGCCATGAACATACGCCCATTGAGCTTGATGACTTAGCCAATAATAAAACAATCGACGCCGATACCATTCTCGATTGCAGAGGCATGGGAGCAAAAAAAGAAACCAGCCAGCCCCTGCGCGGTGTTCGCGGTGAAGTTATGTGGGTCGAGTGCCCTGAAGTTAAACTCACTCACCCAGTACGTTTAATGCACCCACGCTACAAACTCTACGTCGTACCGAAAGGCAATGACCGCTACATTATTGGTGCAACAGAAATTGAAAGCGAAGACCTGAGCAACATCAGCCTGCAATCCTCCATGGAGTTGTCCAGCGCCCTGTACACGCTCAATCCAGCCTTTGCAGAAGCTCGGATCATAGAAACAGACGTAAACCTTCGACCAGCCTTTATGGACAACCTGCCACACACCGCGGAATATAAAATCGGCGATACAAACGTCATACAAATTAATGGCCTCTATCGCCATGGTTATTTACTGGCTCCCGCCGTGCTGGAACAAACGCTTAATAAATTTTCTAAAACAGAAACCACCCATGACCAACTCAGTTGAAATCAGTCTTAACGGGGAGCCAAGTAGTATCGTAGCCGGGCTCTCTTTGCAGCAGGCATTAGAGCTATGGGAATTTACCAGCAAGAAGGTCGCCGTAGCCATTAACGGTGATTTTGTACCTCGCTCCCTCTATGACAACACACAACTTAGCGCTAAGGACCAAATCGACGTAGTCACACCCGTAGGAGGCGGTTAACATGAGCACGACCACAAAAGTACTTTTCACATCCCGGCTTCAACAGCTCCGTACTCACTCAGTCACATATCATTTGTATGCACCATTCGCTGCGCGCGAAACTTCCTCCTCAGAATCCAAAGATTACACTTGCAGAGGCACTCATGGGTAACTTCACGCTATACGGAGAGACCTTTAACAGCCGCTTTTTACTCGGCACTGCACTCTATCCGTCGCCGCAAATTATGCGCGATGCTATCACAGCCTCTGAATGCGATATCGTCACACTGGGACTACGCCGTCAAAATCCCAGCGAACAAGACGGCGCAGCGATATGGGATTTCATTAAAGACAGTGGTTGCAAACTGTTGCCCAACACCGCTGGCTGCAAGTCGGCAAAAGAAGCCATTACACTCGCAGAGATGTCGCGGGAAATCTTTGATACCGAATGGATTAAATTAGAAGTCATCGGTGACGACTACAACCTGCAACCCGATCCATACGGCTTAATAGAAGCCGCCGCAGAACTCATTAAGAAAGGTTTTAAAGTCCTGCCCTACACCACCGACGATCTAATCGTGGCACAAAAATTATTGGATGCCGGCTGCGAAGTCATCATGCCCTGGGGCGCACCTATCGGCACCGGCCAAGGTTTAATGAACAAGTACAACCTGCGCACCCTGCGTGAACGCCTGCCCGACACTCCACTGATCATTGATGCGGGACTCGGCGCACCATCACAGGCAGCCGAAGCCATGGAAATGGGCTTTGATGGCGTTCTGCTCAACACCGCCGTAGCAAAAGCACAAACCCCACCACAAATGGCCAAAGCCTTTGCGCAAGCGATTGACGCAGGAAGAAATGCATTTGAAGCAGGACTGATGGTTCAGAAAGAGACCGCATCACCATCGACGCCTGTTATCGGACAACCTTTTTGGCACAGTAAATAAATGCGTTCCCTGTTAGTCATCGGCTACGTCTGGCCAGAGCCTAACTCCTCTGCCGCAGGCTCCCACGTCATTGCACTGCTGGAATGTTTTCTGCAATCCGGTTGGCAAGTAACCTTTGCTACACCCGCCGCTCGAACAGACCATATGTTCAACCTGGAAAGTCTGGGCATCCAAATGGCGGACATCGAATTAAACAGCGATAGCTTTGACAACTTTATTAAAGAGCTGAGCCCCGATGCAGTAATGTTCGACCGTTTTATGATGGAAGAGCAATTCAGCTGGCGTGTAGCCAAACAGTGTCCCGATGCACTACGACTCTTAGATACGTCCGATCTTTTCTTTCTGCGCCATGCCCGGCACGATCACTTCAAAAAAACGAAAGAAATAAACCCAACCTTAAATAAAGCACTGCTGTTTACCGAACTGGCAAAAAGAGAAATCGCGTCCATTTTGCGCTGTGATTTATCCTTTATTATTTCAGAAGTTGAACTCGAATTACTGACCGACCTTTTTAATATTGATCCAGCGATGCTGGCTTATCGCCCTTTTATGCTCGACCCAATAAGCGAGAAAGAACAAAACGCTCTTCCCAATCTTGAAGAACGCGATCACTTTATTTCCATCGGTAACTTTCGCCACCCGCCCAACTGGGATGCCGTACGTTTTTTAAAAGAATCCATCTGGCCACTCATTAGAAAAAAACTACCCAAAGCAGAACTGCATATTTACGGAGCCTACACACCGCCCAAAGCCACCGCACTGCACAATGAAAAGCAGGGCTTCTTAGTCAAAGGCTGGGCTGAATCCGCCACAGAGGTCATGAAAAACGCCCGAATTAATCTCGCCCCGCTGCAATACGGCGCAGGATTAAAAGGCAAAGTGACCGACGCCATGAGTGCCGGCACACCCACCATCACCACCAGCATCGGTGCAGAAGCGATTCGAGGTGAGCTGCCCTTTTCAGGATTAATTGAAAATGACGCACAAGCCATTGCCGATGCCGCTGTAAAACTCTACAACGACAAAAAACTTTGGGAGGAAAAGCAACAGAATGGTTTTGCGATATACAACCAGCGCTTTAATCGAGAAACCGCTTGGAAAAATCTAATAGAAAAAATCGAGAACTGCATTAACTCACTAGAAGAACACCGGTTAAATAATTTCACCGGTGCCATGCTGCAACAGCATCAACATAAAAGTACGCAGTATATGAGCCAGTGGATTGAGGCTAAGAACTCATTGGAGAAATTAAAAAAAAGTGACGATTAGAATACCGTGTTATGCATCAACTTTCTTCTGTCCCCGCATTACAACAAAAGAACCTACACCATAACCCTGCTTTATCGCCGACTCTAAACCTTCATCAACATCTGCGGGCAATATAGCTTGCCGGCATTCAAAGTTACCGAACCCTGCCACCTCTAGGTAGCTCCGTATTTCCTCAACCGAATGAAATTGAGCGTTCTTATAGAACTTACTTCCACTTTTATTTTTTTCGTATTTTTTACCTAACTTACTATTTTTATCTATTAGGCCAACAATTATAAATCCGCCTGTTTTTAGTACTCTATGCACTTCTTTAAACGCCAGTTCTGGCTCATCAAAAAAGCAATCTGCTGTCACAAAAAGTGCAAAATCATACGAGCCATTATCAAGCGAAAGAGACTCTGCTGTGCCATCCACAGCATTAACACCACGACTAATGGCTATGCTGCGCATAGCTTCAGATGGCTCTACCCCTAAAGAAATTCCTAACGGCTGAGTAAATCGCCCAGTACCTGCGCCCACTTCTACACCCAGCCCACCCTTCGGCAGAAGCTCCTTGATCGCCTTTAATTCCAGCGCATACTCCACTTTATGACGATCAAACCACTTGTCGTA
>JAUVQU010000191.1 GCA_030597965.1 Cellvibrionaceae bacterium | reverse complement strand
GCAATAGCCGTCGCCTTTACCACGGCTGAATGCATAGAATCTGCAAACTGAACTTCTATCGACTCAGGAGCAATCACAGCAATTTTTTCTGCATCTTCTCCCATTAACACCATGGCTCGGATTCCAGACAGAGCTTCTTTCAAAGGAGAGAAATCTGCACCTTTACCGACACCACCGGCGATCAAAACAATTTTTCCGTCATCTTTACGAAGACCTTCCAATGCCGCCAAAGTCGCACCAACGTTGGTGCCTTTGGAATCATTGTAATAATTCACCGCATCAATTTCTGACAACCACTGGCAACGGTGTGGCAAGCCTGGAAACACCTTTAAGGTTTCCAGCATGGCTTCCATTGGGATACCCACAACATGACCCAAAGCCAGTGCCGACAGCGCATTCTCCACATTATGGCGGCCCGGCATTTTGATGTCGGAGGCTGACATTAACGCCTTAAACTCAAATGCCAACATGTCACCCTGGCTTGTATCAATCAAACCAAAGCCATGACGATCCGGCTTATTCAAACCAAATGAATACTCGGTTACACCGGCGGCCATTGGCGGCTTGGTCAACACATCAGCACGATTAATAACCACGTTTTCGGCGCCAAAATAAATACGCTGCTTAGCCATGTGATACTGAAAATAATTGTCATAACGATCCATGTGATCTTCCGACAAGTTCAGCACTGTGGCTACGGTTGCATTCACAGCATCAATGGTTTCCAGCTGGAAGCTAGAAAGCTCAAGTACAACAAGATCATATTGTTCTGTGTTGGAGCCAGAGAGTAAATCCAAAACTGGATCGCCGATATTGCCAGCAACCGCAACGCTAATACCCGCTTGCCTGGCCATTTCACCTACGAGTGTTGTCACGGTGCTTTTTGCATTCGAGCCGGTGATAGCCACTACCGGCGCGGTATTAACCTCTAAAAACAAAGACACATCGCCACACACGGGAACACCCGCATCCATGGCCGCTTTTATCTCTGGTGTTTTCAATGATAAGCCCGGACTAACGATAACCTGTGCCGCACTCTCCAAGCACTCCTGATCAAGACCACCCGTCTCAATTACCGCATTCGGGAATTCGACTTTTAGCTCTTCTATACCCGGTGGTTGTTCACGAGTATCCATAAACAAATAGGCGGTACCTTGCTGCTCAAAAAAGCGCGCCACGGAACAGGCTGAAACGCCGGTTCCCACGATGACTGCAATCTTGTTAGTAGCAATTAATCCAGACATTTTCGTCTAAACACCTATTTATTAATTTTTAAAAAAACGTAATCTTTTATTAGCGAAGCTTCAACGTAGCCAAACCAAACAACACCAGCATGACAGTGATAATCCAAAAACGGACAATCACGCGTGGCTCTGGCCAGCCTTTTAATTCAAAGTGATGATGCAGTGGCGCCATTCGAAAGATACGACGACCCGTCAACTTGAATGAACCCACCTGCAAGATCACTGAAACTGTTTCCATCACAAACACACCGCCCATGATAAAGAACACAATTTCATGACGAATAATCACGGCAATTACACCAAGAGCAGCACCCAACCCCAAGGCACCTACGTCCCCCATAAAGACTTGCGCCGGATAAGTATTAAACCAAAGGAAGCCTAAGCCGGCGCCAGCTAAAGCGCCGCAGAAAATAACTAATTCACCAGCACCCGGAACAAAAGGAATACTCAGGTATTCAGCAAAACCAGCGTGCCCCACAAGGTAAGCAATCAAACCCAACGCACTGCCCACCATTACACTTGGCATGATGGCAAGACCATCCAAACCATCCGTTAGATTGACCGCATTACTAGAACCTACAATCACGAAGTAAGTCAGCAGGATGTAAAACACCCCCATATCAACCGCGATATCTTTAAAGAAGGGCACAAACAACTGGGTTTCCACTGGACTGGAAGTATTCATGTACAAAAAGATAGCGGCGCCAAGTCCTCCAACAGACTGCCAAAAGTATTTCCAGCGGCCTGGCAGGCCTCGAGAGTTAGATTCAATCACCTTGCGGTAGTCATCCACCCAGCCCACAGCACCAAAGAGGCCGGTAACGATTAACACGACCCACACATATTGATTCGTCAAATCTGACCAGAGTAATGAACTGATAAAAATGGAGGCTAAAATCAAAGTGCCGCCCATGGTTGGCGTACCTGATTTGCTCAAATGCGACTCAGGGCCATCTTCACGAACGGACTGGCCAATCTGCAAATAATTCAGCTTACGAATCATCCAGGGCCCCAACATCAATGACAAAACCAGCGCCGTTAACACACCCAAAATAGCCCGCAGGGTTAAATACTGAAATACCGCAAAGCCGCTATAGTGCTGCTGCAAAATATCCGTTAACCACAAAAGCATTATTCGTCACCCCGAGTTTGTGTAATGGCGTTCACTACAACTTCCATTTTTGAACTGCGCGAGCCTTTCACTAAAACAGCCATATTATTTTTTAATTGTTTTCGTATGTATTCGATGGCCGCCGCATGATCTGCTTTATGAACACTGAGCATCTCGTCTTTTGCGGCCGCAGAAAAACCACGAGCGATAAAACTGCTGTTTTTACCCACCGTCACCAAATGTGTTACGCCTTTATCGGCAATATCACAGCCCAGCTCTGTCAATTCTTTTTCCTGGCCGTCTCCCAACTCTGCCAAGTCACCCAATACCAGCACACCTTCTTTACCATGAGCCTGCATATCGCATAACAGATCCGCTGCCGCTCGTACCGAACCTGGGTTAGCGTTGTAGCTATCATCTATAATGATGCTGCCATTAAGACCTGGTTTTGGCTCAACTCGCCCCATCACAGGTGTTACAGATTCCAAACCTGCTTTAATATCTGAAAAATCAATCTGAAGGGCATGGGCACAAGCCGCAACAGCCAGCGCATTACTAATATTTTGACGACCCGCCAGCGATAACTTAATCGGTAAAACCTCACCGGAAATATTCAGATCGAATTGATAGCAGCAAGAATCCGAAAGCTGCTCATTAGACGAATAAATAAACGCTTTTTGACTACGTGATGAATAGGTAAGAAAGCTCACGGAGCTATCACAATCAACCAGCTCCTGAATCCAACCCGGCGCGTAGGGCTCATCAAAATTAATCACCGCCACACCCAATTTTTCCAGGCCATAAAATATGCGGGATTTTTCGTAAGCGACATCAGCCTCTGATCCAAAGCCTTCCAAATGCGCTGCCATGATGTTGTTCACTAAGGCCACGTGCGGCTGAGCCAGACCGACCAGGTAGCTAATTTCCCCGCGACCACTGGCACCCATTTCAATTACGGCATAGTCATGTTCTGCAGAGAGGTCTAACAAGGTCAGTGGCACGCCAATGTGGTTATTAAAATTACCTTTCGTCGCATGCACTTTGAATGATTGTGACAAGACATTGGCCAACATCTCTTTAACACTGGTTTTACCACAGCTACCGGTCAACGCCACCAGCGTGCCGGTAAACATTTCACGCACCATTTTACCGAGAAGCCCCAACGCAATGGTTGTGTCTTCTACCACTATTTGCACTGCTTTTATCGATGCCTGATAGCGCTCAACAACTAAGGCTAACGCACCACTCTCCACTGCACTCGCCAGATAGTCATGTGCATTAAAATTTTCGCCCTTCAGCGCAACAAACAATTCACCCGCCGCTACTGAACGAGTATCAGTGCTCACCGAGTTAAACTCCGCTTGTGCATTCACCGCTTCACCCATTAATTGACCATTGAGGTATTCGGTCGCTGCGGCTAAAGAAATAGGTGCAATCATGATCTTGCCCCTGTTGTTGAAGCTTGAGTTTCTGCACGCTGCTGCATGGCCAGACAAGCCACATCAACATCACTGAATGGAATCTTTTCTGTGCCTATTAACTGATAATTTTCATGGCCTTTACCCGCAAGCAAAATACAGTCGCCCGCAGCCGCCTCATTAATTGCGGTATGAATGGCCTGCTCACGATCCAGCTCAACTTGAACTGCCCCAGGCCGTTCAAAGCCCTTCATTACATCCGTCGCGATATGCTCAGGCTGCTCACTGCGAGGGTTGTCAGAGGTCAATACAATTCGATCGGCCTGCTGCTCGACAACCTGAGCCATCAGTGGCCGCTTACCTGCATCACGATCGCCGCCACAACCGAAAACACACCACAACTGACCACCCGCATGCTGTTTCAACGCTACAAGTGCAGCCTCTAAAGCATCGGCGGTGTGGGCAAAATCAACCAACACCACCAAATCACCCGCAGCATCAACTCGCTGCATGCGACCATCCACACAGCTTAATGCAGGTAACTTCGCAGCAATATCAGCGGCATCAAAACCTAATCCATAGGCTGAGGCAGCAACGGCAAGGAGGTTATAAACATTGAACTCACCCCAAAAACCCGTCTGCACATCAAACTGACCGACCGGGGTACACAGGGTAAAAGACAAACCTTCTGAGCCGTATTGAATGTCTGCCGCATAAAAATCAGCACTGACATCCTGTGTGGAATAACGAAGAAGGTGAACATCATCGGCAAGACGCCCAATAAAGCCACCCGCATAGGCATCATCGCTATTGATAACAGCCACTGACAACGAGGAGTAATCCATCAACTGTGTTTTGGCGGCCACGTAATCTTCAAGAGTACCGTGATAATCCAAATGATCCCGACCAATATTGGTCAGCACCGCTAATTTAAACGGTACCGCAGCCGCGCGGCTTTGCACCAAACTATGGGAGGAAACTTCACTGACAATATGGTCGGCACCTC
>JAUVQU010000089.1 GCA_030597965.1 Cellvibrionaceae bacterium | reverse complement strand
TGGGTATTTCTTCAGTTTTAAAGGTGCGCTTAAATCTCAGTGTCCCAGAAGGCTTTTATTATAGGTTTTAATATGCGTCTATTGAAAATCAATTGCTTACACAGGCAGCACGTTTCTGGGTGCTCTGTTGGGGGTTGCCAAGTTAACTTCAGTTGCCCTGCAAATATAGTAATATTGTTGATTGTGTGGAGGTTGCCTTTTTCGAAGACGCAAAAGCATCCTGCCTCAATGAACGGTAATACTTGGCGGCCATATAATAAATGGCGTCCCAAATTAAACAAATGGACCGCAGTATAATGCAGTGACGATGCATAAGTTATTCGATAAAATAATTCTAGTCAACACAAGAGCGATTGCTAAGCGTCAACCTTGTTCAGATGAGTATCAATACACCAGTCCACGCCCAGACAGAGTGATCTATGAGCGAGAAACGCAAAAGCCAGACTGAGAGACGCGCCGAAACCAGCCAACGAGTACTGAGTAATGCTTGAAGTTGGCCCCCATATTTATATTTACGATTACGAATTGGATCTGCAGGCCATTCGGGCCCAGGGTGCGGGTGGTCAAAACGTTAACAAGGTTTCCTCCGCTATACATCTGCGCTTTGATATTAAGAATTCATCTCTGCCGGAACGCTATAAGCAGCGCTTGCTGGCAACCAATGACTCTCGCATAACAAATGAGGGGGTGCTGGTGATTAAGTCTCAGGAGTCTCGCACTCAAGAGCGCAACCGTCAGGCCGCTATTGAAAGGTTAAAAGAGTGGGTGGTTAAGGCGATGATTGTGCCAAAGCGAAGGCGGGCTACTCGCCCAACCTTGGGATCTAAAAAACGGCAGGCACAAAAGAAAAAAATGCGCAGTGATATTAAGCGTTCACGTTCGCGTGTCGATGATCATAGTTGACACATTTCGAAGTCTAAGCCCTCTAGTTTTTCAGCATTGGCCGCATGGGTGATGACTCCGTAGCTGGCTTTTTCCTCGACGAGGTAGGTTTTGGCGACACGCTGTAGATCTTTCAATGTTACGCCCAATACTCGCTTTCTAAACAGTTCGCGTTTTTCTCTCGTTCTGCCAAACAGTTCGGCATGGAAGGTTTGTTTGGCTTCACCTGCGGGTGAGCCTGGCTTATCCAGGGAGCTAATAATGCCTAGGATAGCTTCTTCTAAAGCCTGTGGGTTGTGGTTCTCGTCCTGCAACCAGGTCAAAGATGCATTGAAGTCATCTAGGGTTTCAGTCAGGCGCGGATCTCGATAGGAGAAGAAGCGGAAGGCTGCAATATTACTGTCCTGGCTGGCGCCGCCGCCATAGGCTCCGCCTTGTTCGCGGATGGCGCGGTGTAAAATACCATTGCGTAAAAAACCACCCAATACAGTCAGTGCTGCGGAGTCCGGATGCTCAAGCGGTACCGTGGGGTAGGCTTTGGCGCAGAAGCTCACTTGGGTGTTAGTGATCCAGGCCTGTTTTACCTGTTCTGACACGGGCGGCAATGAGAATAGGCTGCTGCTGTCGTTGGCGCTGGTTTGCCACTGGCTCTGTATTGTCTGTTGGCATTCGGGCAGGTGTTCACTGTCGGCAATCAGTAAGTATTGGCGAGATGATTGCAAAATCAATTGGTGAATCTCTGCGAGTTTGTTGCAAAAATCCGCCAATGCCACTGGATTATTCAGGCTGTCGTCTAACACCTTTAATGACTTGATGCCCTCTAGGCCATTTAGCTTGTGAGAAATCGCTGCCGATGGACTCATCCCGGCACAGGCAGCTGACATAGCGAGGCTGTGACCACTGCCCGTAACACTTTGCTCGCGGCGTGCTCGCCCTTGGGATATTAACTCACGAATACGGGACTGCTCATCAAAACGTACGTGGTTTAAAGTTTCCCACATTAATTCGGTCAGCAGGGCCTGCTCTGATAATAGACTTTTGGCGGACAGAGTGAGCTGTGCGCTGACCGCTTGAACATCGTCGCTCGATCCACGAATGGTCGTGAAGGAACTGATATTGCCGACCACCTGAGCCTGCCATTGTTGAACGGTCAGATAGTCTTTATCACCAACACCCACTTCGGTTAAACACACACCGTAGTAGGGCAGAACTTGCAGTAACTCATCGCTCAACTCCGGCAGGGAGATAACGATTTGCTGGTATACCAAACCATTGGTTCCAGCCGCATAACTGGTTAACGGTTGCGGTAGTTGCGCAACTTGATCAGCGGCTGTGTAGTGCATGTGCGTTGGGATGTCTGACAATCCTACTTTGGGCAGTATGCTCTCATCGTCCTGTTGTAACTGTCGTTCTTTTAGCGCGCTATTCAGATCAATAATGGCTTGTTTTTCGCTTTCATTCATTGAAGCTTTGATGTGCGCCAACTTGTCGGCTTCGGCGCGGTCTTTACGGGCAGACAGTTCCGGGTCGGGTCGCATAACAAGGCGAACACGGTGGTTGTTTTGCAGCAGCAGTTCTTTTACGAGATTGGGAATAAATTGCGGATCTTTGATTTCTTCACGCAGTTTAATCAGTACCGGATCGAGATTTAATAAATCGATCGGGTCACCTCTGTGAGTAGCGGAGGAGAGGGCCGTCATAATAATCTGCAGGCCATAAGGGTAAGAGTCTCCGCCAACTTCACGTTGTTGCAGTTCCAGTTGGTGTAAAGCCGCTTCAACTTCTTTGTGTGATACACCTTCATCAGCAATGCGACGCAGCTCACTTAGAATTACAGTTTCTAGCTCATCAGCACAATCTACTTCACTGCCTTCAATGCCGCAGACAAAACTGAGTTCTTTCTGTGAGTCGTCCAGTCCGCACAAGGGTGATGGGGCGGTGCCAAGGTCGGTGGTTTCCAGCAGGTGTTGCAGTGGTGATGCGCTGTGATCCAACAATACGCTGGATAGCAGGTGTGCCTTTAGAGAGGACTCCAGATCGGTGCTCTCGCCAAGTAACCACCCAATAATGATGTGGGTCTTGTTGCTTGTGCTTTCGTCCGGATCGGCAGGGTAAGGCTCTTCAGCGCGAAGAGGTGCCTGGTGCCGCACCTCATTTTCGACGTGAATTGTGACGTCACTTCGTTCAAAGCGGTGCAGTGCTTTATCTTCAAATTTAGTCTGGTGTTCTGCCGCAGAAATATCCCCGTAGGTCATAAAAATAGCGTTGCTGGGGTGATAGTGTGTTTTGTAGAAGCCTTTTAATTCTTCATAGCTTAAATCTGGAATAACTTCCGGGTCGCCACCGCTGTTGTGATGGTAGGTGTTGGTGGGGAATAAGTATTTGCAAATAGTTTGCCAGAGTTGAGAGGGCACCGAACTCATGGCGCCTTTCATTTCGTTATAGACGACGCCTTTATAAACCAGGTCCGAGTCTGGGTTACCTTCTTCGGCAAAATCAAAGCGATGGCCTTCCTGTGCAAAATCAAGAGCGTCAAGATTTGAGAAAAAGACAGCGTCTAAATAAACGTTGAGTAGGTTGTTGAAGTCCTTTCTGTTCTGGCTGGCAAAAGGGTAGGCGGTCCAGTCGGAGCTGGTGAGCGCATTCATAAATGTATTCAATGAGCGGCGAATCATCATGAAGAATGGGTCGCGCACTGGGTATTTCTCACTGCCGCAAAGTGCAGTGTGTTCAAGAATGTGTGCCACACCGGTTGAATCTTTGGGTACGGTACGCAAGGCAACAAGAAATACGTTTTCATCGCTGTCAGCATTGATGTGGATGTGCTGCGCTCCGGTTTTACGATGGCGGTATTCTTCGACGGTTACCTGTAAAGAGTCGATGGCTTGGCTACGCAGCTTTTCAAAAGCTGGGTGGGTATCGGACATTCTGTTTTGCCTTGTATGTAAGCCTGTTGAAACTATGTAGGCGAAGTAGATTGCGTAAGTGTAACCGCTCTGAGCGATTTTTGATTGATTTTTTCACCTGAGTGGTGCGCTTTGGTGTGTATACGGGCGGTGCTTGGCTGGTCTTGAGTTCAATCTTTTATAAAGCGTTTAAAGCGCTGTATATACTCATCAAAATTGTCGAGCAGGGGCCGGTACTTTTCGTCATTATTTTCAATGGCTGTCAGTGCATAACAAACAGATTCCAATGTTGAGAGTTGCTCTGGTTTTTCTGCCTTGCGGATGTCGTATCGACTGAGGGGTGTCGTCTCAGTAAGGGCTAAGCGTGGCAGTTGCTTCAGCCAGGAATGGGTGTGAATCAACTTTCTGGCTTTGCGCCAGGTGCCATCAATAACGATTAGTTGTGTTTTTGAGGGCGTTAGATCAGCGGCCTTTATAGTTTGAGCATCTTCTCCTGTGGGGAAAAGCAGCACAGTTTGTTTTCCTGTATTGAGTATGTTGCCCAGGTCAAGCTGTTCGGTGGTAATGAGCTGTGAGTCATTCAGGCTTTTATGGAGTAGCCCAGCGGTACCCTTCGGGTGGTTCTCTTCGCTGGGGTGTTGAAGGATAGCCACTTCTACTTGATTGTCGATGTTGAGGCACAGGTCGCAATAACAGCTAATGAGAGGCCGTAAGCAATATTTGCACAGGGGACGGCTCATTGAACGCTTAACTTTGCTGGTTGGGGAATGCCCAATTGTTCGTGCCAGTCGATATTCTGATTGCTGATCAGTTCGAGTTTCTCGCGGCGTGATAATTGTTTGATAACATATTCCCGGCGACTGGCACTGGACCGGTCATGGTCGGACTCTACGTACCTGATTTGCTCAGGGCTTCGGCCACGAAAGAATTTAGCCCCTTGCTTGGTGTTATTGTGGGAGTGCCAACGTTTGACCATGTCGTTTGTAATGCCGGTATAAAGTCGCCCGTCAGATGCTTTAATGATGTAGACCAGCCAGTTTGTTTTTGATTGAGTTGTGCCGGGCATGCTTAACTCAAGAGTAGATCTTTGGCTTGATTGATTTTAGCCGCCAGATAATCATTACCGCCGCGATCTGGGTGCATTTTTTGAATCAGTTGACGGTGAGCATTGATGATTTGATCTTCTGTCGCCCCTTCCTTCAGCCCTAAAATGGCAAGGGCTTCTGTGCGACTCAGTCCGTTTGCCGCAGAGGGCTGCTCGGTCTTTTTCTGAGCGAAGCGCTGATCTATGTAGGTTTTTAGTAATTGTGCCGATTCAGCATCCTGATCGCTGTAGTGTAGATAGAGGCTATTCAATTGCTCTTGGCTGAGTTCAGATAATGTATTTCCGCTGTGTTCGCCTTCCAGTATTTCGCCGTTGAGTTGGCCGCTGTGACCATCCATATCCAGGCGAATAAAGCGTGCGGTGAGGCTGCTGTGTGTACTGGCTCGATCTTTCTTTCTGCCAATCAGGGCTGCGGGTAGCAGTTTAATGCCTGACTGCAATAAGCTTTTCAGGATGGGCACGGCGGCGGCGATGGCGGCACCTATCCAATGCAGCTTGCCTGTGGCGGCCAGCAGAATAAAAAAGCCAGCAACGACATAGAGCCAGTAGCGTCCAATCAGCTGCCGACGAACATCAGGGGTTTGGCTACGCCAGTAAGCAACCATCTGAATAAGCAGTACTACCAAAACCAGTAATAAAATGATGCGAATCACACGGTGCTCCAGTGTTTTGAGTGTTTAACGTTGGTGTTTATAATATGTGGGCGCCTAGGCTTCACTGAGTAGCTTCTTGCGCACATTCATCAATGCTTTGCCGTAGTTATTTTCGCCGCGTCGATCACGTCCGCACCCCCAGAAGTAATCGTAATTACTGCTTTCTATGAGCTTGCGGTCGCCAGTGGCCAGTAGGGCTTCGGCAACTTTTGGATGTGTTTTGCATTTGATGTAAATGCCGCGGGTCATCACGGTGACCTGAGTCTGTTTCCAGTCCTTACGGATTTTACGAAAGCGGGCGCTGCCGAGTTTGCGGGCTTTTTCAGGGGTTTCTGCGCTGCGCACTTTGTCCCGATACTCGGTATTCTCAAATTTAAAGGCTTGAAAATAGTGTTCAACGGTCGGCCAATCCTGTTCATCTAAATAAAAGGCGTGAGCCGAGAAAGAGCCCAGCAGTTCTTCGGTGTCAGACCGAGAGAGGAAGAGCGCATCTTCATTAATTTCTGGGAATAAGCCCGCCATTAACATTTCTCCGTGTTTTCTAGCATGCGGACCATCAGGCCTTCCTTTAGTGTTGCTTGTGAAACCTGTAGTTCATCAATATTCAGTTGGTCAAAGATAGCCTGCAGCATGGCAATACCGGCGGGCAGTACATCGTGTTTTAAATTCTCTTCGTGCTCGCCCTTAATTTCACCGGCTTCGAGCATTTCTTCAATCAGCTTGTTGAGGTCCCTTCGGTTAATAATGGCGGGGTTCTCGGTCAGTTCAGCAATAACACCCATGGTGCCCGATGCGCCGATACAGACTTGCCAGTTATTAGCGTTGTAATCGGCTGCCAGTGGCCGTAATTTTGTACAGCTATGCTGGTAGGCCGCTTCGAATTGTTCTGCTTTTACAGGTCCGGGCGAGTCAGTGAAGCATTGATCAGCCAGTACTACGCAGCCCAGCTCCAAACTTGTGAGCCTGTGAATACTGCAACCTTCGCCAACAACAAATTCTGTACTGGCTCCGCCGATATCAATCACCAGCTGTTTGCTCTTGTTTTGTGTGTTGTCTGAAAAGAAATTAATACCTTGATAGCTTAACTGGGCTTCAGTCTCGCCGTTAATAATCTCAATCGGAGCTCCTAGCGCTGCTTGGGCATCTTTTAGAAATCCCGTTACCTTAGAGGCCATGCGCAATGCCTGGGTGCCAACGGCGTAAATCTGGGCGTTTGGATAGCGCTGAATAATTAGGCTGAACTCTCTTAAGCAGGTGAGGGCACGGTTTTTGGCTGCCGGACAAAGTTGGTTGTCTTCCTCAATGCCACGGGCCAATTGCACCACTTGTTTGTTGCGCTCAAGGAACTCCAGTTCGCCATTCTGCCAGCGGCTCACCAGTAGGTGAAAGCTATTAGATCCGAGATCTATGGCGATCAAATCTTGGGCTTTAATTGGGAGGGGGTTAGACGTATCCATAATCATTTAAGTTTTGAATTTCATTCGATTGTAGCACCTGTATTATTTAAGAACAGGTGAGAATGTGCGCTTTGAACTTCTTTACTCGAGACTGATCATAAGCATGGCAAGTCGTATAGAAACTGAGCTGAATAGCAGCCCGCTAGAGTAGTTCTTGCGTGGTTATGCAGGTGATTGAAGCTGCATTAAGCTAAGATGTCCCTCAATTTAAAAGTTCCCATAAGTTGCGCTCCACAGGAGAGCCCATGTTTTCCTTTAACAAAAAAGTGCAAATGCCGAGCCGAGAGAGTGCTTTGCCGGGCCGCACGTTGACCATCAGTGTCTCCAGGCAGCATGCGGTTAATGGTAACCCGATCGTTGCTCCCTTTCCGGAAGCTATGCAGCAGGCGGTGTTTGGTCTTGGTTGCTTTTGGGGGGCGGAACGCTGTTTTTGGCAGCAGCCAGGTGTGTATTCAACGGCGGTTGGCTACAGTGCTGGCTATACACCTAACCCAACCTATCAAGAAGTTTGTTCGGGTCGCACGGGGCACAACGAGGTGGTGCTGGTGGTATTCGACCCGAGCGTGATCAGTTATAAGGACCTTTTAACGGTGTTTTGGGAGTCCCATGACCCCACTCAAGGTATGCGGCAGGGGAACGATACTGGAACTCAGTATCGTTCCGGCATTTATACCGTCTCAGAAACCCAACAAGAAGCGGCTGTGGTGAGTAAACGGCAATACAGTGATGCTTTGAATGTGGCGGGTTACAAGGGTATAACCACTGAAGTACAGCCTGCTTCCGAGTTTTATTACGCTGAGGATTATCACCAGCAGTACTTGCACAAGAACCCCAATGGTTATTGTGGGCTCGGTGGAACGGGTGTGAGTTGTGGCGCGTAAGTAATTTTTAGGGGCTCTCGATACGGCCGCCTAAGTATTTGTAAAAGCTGAGATAAATCAGTAAAAATTCCTCTTTTTTGCCGGTATAATCACAATGCTTATTAGGCCGCGGTGAGTCGCGGCCTTCTTTTATAACCACTAAATGTAGTAGCAGGGTCTTCACCCTTGGAGTGACTGATTGAATCAGACACAAGACAGCAGTGCGCCAGAGCAGCCATTATTAGAGCTTAAAAACTTGTATTGTGAGCGTGATGATCGCTTATTATTCAATGAGTTAAACGTTAAAGTTAATGCTGGTTCTATAATGCAGGTTGAGGGTCCAAATGGCAGTGGCAAGACCACTTTATTACGTTTACTGACCACGACTTCTGCTGACTATAAAGGTGAGATCCTATGGCGTGGTGAACCCCTCGCTCATGTCCGTCTCGATTATTTAAATAATTTGTTGTTTGTGGGACACCAGTCAGGGATTAAAAAGGCCCTGACTCCCCGTGAAAACCTGAATTGGTTTGCCGGTATTAGCTCCGGTCATCAGCGCTGTTCTATTGAAGAGGCTCTGACTGAAGTGGGCTTGTTTGGTTACGAAGACAGCCCCTGCCATCACTTATCGGCGGGACAGTTACGCCGAGTGGCACTTGCTCGTTTGTTTTTAACGCCAGCGCAGCTGTGGATTTTGGATGAGCCCTTTACTGCCATTGATAAGCAGGGAGTTAAAAATCTGGAAAACTTGATGTCTGAGCATGTGGCCGGCGGTGGTGCAGTGATATTGACCACCCACCAGGACTTGGGTCTGGAGTGTATTGAAAAATTAAATTTGATGGATTGTCGTGAGGCACCTGTTGTTGCGGAAGGTGATTATGACTAGCCCCGGTATGAATAGCTCCGACGCAGAAACGATGGCTGCCCAGCCAGTGCTCCAGCCGAGTATCTTCACAGGCTTCTGCGCCACGGTTAAGCGCGATTTTACTATTGCCATTCGCCACAAGGGTGAGATGGCAAATCCGTTGATGTTTTTCCTTATGGTCATCACCATGTTGCCGTTAGGTATCAGTCCAGACGTGGCGGTGTTGGGCATGATTGCACCGGGGATGATTTGGGTGGTAGCGCTGTTAGCTACGCTCTTG
>JAUVQU010000125.1 GCA_030597965.1 Cellvibrionaceae bacterium | reverse complement strand
GCAGCAGTTTGTGGCTTGTCAGATGAGTCCTGCTGAATTCACCAGTACATCACTTGTGGTGGGTGCGGGTGATTATGAATTACGTACGCGTGGCCGAGTGATTCTTTTTGATGGCTTTCTGAAAGTACAGCCGCAAGCCGGTAAGAAAGATGAGGACGTTGTATTACCAGAGCTTGCCGTTGGTGAAACGCTGAGCCTCAAGGCTCTTGAGCCAAACCAGCACTTCACCAAACCACCGGCACGATATACCGAAGCCAGCTTGGTAAAAGAATTAGAAAAGCGGGGTATTGGCCGGCCTTCAACCTATGCGGCCATCATATCGACGATCCAGGATCGCGGTTACGCTCATGTTGATAAGCGTCGTTTTTATGCAGATAAAATGGGTGACATTGTTACTGACCGTTTAACGGAAAGCTTTGATGAGCTGATGGATTACAGCTTCACCGCCAATATGGAAGGTAAGCTGGACAAGGTCGCCGATGGCAGTATCGCTTGGCATGACCTGCTGGATGATTTTTATCGAGATTTTTCGTTAACACTGGCCAAAGCACAAAATGATGACGACGGTATGCGTGAAAACGCACCCACCGAGACAGATATAGCCTGTACTACCTGCGGAAGACCCATGCAGATCCGTACTGGCTCCACTGGGGTATTCCTCGGTTGTTCTGGTTACGCCTTACCACCAAAGGAGCGCTGTAAGAGCACCATGAATTTGGTGGCTGGTGATGAGGCGGTTAATGCTGATGAAGATGATGAGGCTGAATCTAAGTTATTGCGTACAAAGCACCGCTGCAAAATTTGCAATACCGCGATGGATAGTTACTTATTGGATGAGAAGCGTAAGTTACATATCTGCGGTAATAATCCAGACTGTGCTGGCTTTGAAGTGGAGCAGGGCAGCTTTAAGCTAAAAGGCTACGAAGGGCCAGTTCTCGATTGCGACAAATGCGGCGCCGAGATGCAGTTAAAGACTGGGCGTTTCGGTAAATACTTTGGTTGTACCTCCGAGAGCTGTAAGAATACTCGTAAATTGTTAAAGAGTGGTGAAGCTGCGCCGCCGAAGATGGATCCTGTACCTATGCCGGAGTTGGAATGCCTAAAGGTTGATGATAATTACATCCTCCGTGATGGTGCTTCTGGCTTATTTTTGGCTGCGAGCCAGTTCCCGAAAAATAGGGAAACTCGTGCTCCTCTGGTCGCCGAATTACTGCCGCATAAGGCTGAGATTGATCCCAAATATAACTTCTTATTTTCAGCACCTATTGCCGATGATAATGGTGTCGCGACGGTCGTACGCTTTAGTCGTAAGACCAAAGAGCAATATGTACAGTCTGAAGTTGAGGGCAAGGCAACTGGCTGGAAAGCTTTTTATCAAGGCGGTGCTTGGGTGGTGACGGATAAACCAACTAAGCCTAAGGCCAAAGCCAAAGTTAAGGCCAAAGCTAAACCTAAACCTAAGGCCAAAGCTAAAGCCAAGCCTAAATCTAAAGCCAAGCCTAAAGCGAAGGCTTGACCCGATAGAGATGGAAATGATGAGTGTTATCCCGCGCATCGTTTCCTTCTCCTTTCTTTTTAGCACTCTGGTGCCTTATGCATAATCCCTATATTCAGCGTGTTTATCAAAAGCTGGCTCACTGTAGAATCCTTCTGGCTCAAGCTCAGTTATCTTCAGATTCTATTACGGGTAAGCAGCAACAGGAGGCTCTCCTGCAGGGAGGTGCTGTCCACCTTGCTGTTGCATACCGGTTTTATTTAAGAGAGTTAGCGCAGGGCTATAGTCTGCCTCACCCTGAGGGAATTACTGATTTAGGTGCGCTTTTAAATCATGCACAGGCTGCTGGGCAGCTTTGGCCCGAGGCTGAGGAGTTAACACGATTGGAGACTGAAGGTTGGCTGGCTGATTTACTGCGAGCTGAGGCAGATGTATTGCTGCCGTCATTAGAGGCGGCACCAAAGACAGTTAATATCATTGCAGCGAGCACCTTGATAGCAGAACCGCTGACACCTCAGCTATTGTCAGAATGGCTGACTCATTTTGCCGATTTGGTTGAGCGACAGCGCATGAGTGGTGAGGAGTATTAAGGGCTCAAGGCTCTGAATTTTGGTGTTCTATACAGCTCTGTTGTTACCCCCTTTGAGCTGTTAGAATAGACGCGCAACGTTCGTTTTTAACGTTGTTTCCGAACCGCATTGAACGTCCGATAAATTTGGCTCATGAGGTTGTTTGGGTCGTTAAGTATTGGAGTCATCATGCCATTGTCATTGTACGAAATAGTTGAGCTGGCCGACGGTAAAGTTGGATTGCAGAAAGCCGGTGAAACAGGTGAGCCGTTAGTCACGATTGCCTTCTCAGAAGAAGCCATAAGCTACGTTCAGGATGCCAAGCTGGAAATTGTGAAAGCAATGATCGAAGCTGGTCTGGAAGCGGCGGCGGATATTGCTGAAGAGCAAACGCCCAGTGTTGACGCTGAACTGGAAGCAGAAGACCAATCACCTAGGGTGCTTCATTAAGCTCTATTGGTAAATTGGTGGTTCTGCGATTTTAAATTTCTGCCGATTCTCGGCGGAGACGGAATAGGTTCCCCTTAATTTCTTTGCGATGCAGAAGTTTTTTATCTGTACCTAACTACCTTCTTATCTGTACCTAACTAATAGGGCTTTTGCGTTGCCTTTTGAGGCGGCCTGCTCCATATAACCAATCGATTTTTCACTGAGACCAGAAATGGTGCCTATGACGGTATGGCTGGTACCATTACTGAGTGCATCCCACATTATTTTTGCCACAGTCTTTTGTTCTGACTCATGAATGATACGCAGTTTGTGGGTATCAACGCCGTAACTTTCAATAACACTGCGATCAACGGCGTCGGGTGTTACCCAGGTTATCCAGCGGTCAGCGGTACGGCTCAGGTGGGCGATCATCGGCATGAGTAGCATGAGCTGGTCTGGGCTATGCTTCGTCAGCACCAATTCAGTGACACCATTATGGGCGGCAGTTTGAGCTTGCTTGCCTGCGGCTTGATTATTTTGGGCTTTTAAGTGTGACATGTTCCTGTCCTTACGTTTTATTCTTGTTTTTGCGATAGCTGAGCTATCACAACTTAATCTCGACGAATAACGCCAACACTCAAGCCTTCAATGGCGAAGGATTGGTGCTCTAAGTCTATTTTGATGACGTTAAAGTCTTCATTTTCAGGGAACAGTTCGACAATGTTGGATCCCTTGTCGTGCTGGAAGCGCTTTACCGTCACTTCATCTTCTATACGGGCAACGACAATATCGCCATTGCGGGCCTGTTCGGTCTTATGCACGGCCAATAGATCGCCATCCATAATGCCAATGTTTTTCATGCTTTCACCGATGACACGTAGCAAATAATCCGCACTAGGGTGGAAAAAATCAGAGGGTACGTTGCAGTAATCTTCGATGTTTTCTGCAGCGAGCACAGGATTACCCGCAGCAACTCGACCCACAATGGGTATACCGCTGATTTCCTGTGAGAGCCGTATACCGCGAGAGGCACCGGGGATCATCTCGATAGCACCTTTTCTGGCCAGTGCTTTGAGGTGCTCTTCAGCGGCATTGGCTGACTTGAAACCCAGCTCTTTTGCTATTTCCGCACGCGTCGGGGGATAGCCCGTATCTTCAATGGCGGATTTGATCAGCTGTAATACTTCTTCTTGCCGTGCCGTTAACTTGATCATGGTGTCTCCAATTTGTGCAGCTGTGTATTGCTGTTAATAACTGGTTTTCTATACAGTTACTGTGAGTATATACAGTAATTGGTCTTCAGCAAGCTTTAATTGGAGCGTTATGGTGGGCAGTGGCCGTTAGGCGTTATTACGGGTGTGCAGCTGCTGCTCATTAAAATGACAAGTAGCTTCTGGTTTGGTGTAGGGGATATGAAGAGGGGGGATGCTTGAAGTTCTGGAGCTTGCTTAGTGCGAGCCAGATGGGGGCGTGCAAGTTATGTGCTCTTAGTCACACGCTATTAAAAGTCGTCAAAGCCTTGGAATGTTTCACCCTCAATAGAAGCCAGCGGACTGTTGTTGATTGGCGTCATGGCTAAATCATCATTCAACTCATCTTCCTGGCTTAACTCGTAGGCAATACCGGCGTCTTCAGGCGCATGACAGGAAATCATGGTCATATCACGCCACGTTTCCATATCAAATTCACCAATCTCACCGCCTAGGTATTGAATTTCAATGTTGCCACTCGCATCGTCTATGGCGACGACTTCAAACTGTAAATCTTGTACGAGCTCGTTATACCAGCTCCCAATAATCGGGGTGATGGCTGCGCTGCCCATGACTTTCTCCTTACATATCCAGTGTCGAAAAGTGTAACTTCAAGCTATCACGTCCCTTTGTTTTTAACATCCGGGTTTTTTTGGCTCTTTTTTTTATTTATGGCCAGGGGCTTTTAGTGCTTGTTGTGAGAAAGCGGCGGTAAGTCATTCTTTTTCTTGAAGCTTTGAGCTGACGGCGCTTTATAGTCTGCTTAGTTTTTAATCGAAATGGATATATGTATATCTTGGCTCATAAAAAAAAGGTCTATTCGCCTTATATGAAGGGGTTTGCTTGACAGTGAAATCGTCTAAACGTATGTTCCAAAAGAGCGTTTGAATTCCTAGGATGCCTTTTTCCCCTAAGATCTTAAGGCAAAAATAAGCGTAGCAATAGCGACACATTTCTTATCAAAAGAGAAGATATTATGGCGCAGTCGGATACGGTAGAGCGCATATTAGATGCAGCGGCTAGCTTGTTTGCCGAGAGAGGTTTTGCCGAAACATCACTGCGGATGATTACCAGTGAGGCCAATGTTAATTTGGCGGCGGTTAATTACCATTTTGGATCTAAGAAATCACTGATACAGGCTGTTTTTTCTCGTTTCTTAAGTCCTTTGAGTGCGGAGTTAAATGAACGTCTTGCCTTGTTAAGGCAAGCTACGTCGGATATTACAGCGCAGCAACTTGTGGGCTGTTTGTTTGAGTCGCTGATGGCATCCACGGAAAAGGAGGGGGAAAATCCCGCCCAATTCATGCAGTTGTTGGCACTTGCTTATGCACAGACGCAAGAGCATCTGCGTCACTATATTATGGCTGAGCATGGTGCCAGTTACGTGGAGTTTACTCGGTTATTAAGGGAGGCTTTGCCTGATATCGAACCTGATGTTTTTTATTGGCGCTTATGTTTTATGTTGGGTGCCTCCATGTTTACCTTATCAGCATTTGATTCAATCAGCGGTATTTTAAAATCTGATTATGGTAAAGAAACGAGTGTTGATGATGCAGTTGCACTGCTTATCCCTGCTGTTATCGGCATGCTGGAAAGCTCTAAATAAATTTGTAATCAGCGCTTTTAAGTCGGCGTAAAAATATTGGGAATATTTATATGGTACCTGGCCCCGTTATTCTTGATCTCGAAGGTTTGTCTATTACCGAGGTTGAGTGCGAACGTTTATTAAACCCCTATGTGGGCGGGGTGATTCTATTTTCCCGTAATATTGCAGACTATGATGCAGTAGTGAATTTGGTGGCTGAAATTAAAGCTGTACGATCTGACCTCCTGGTGTGTGTGGATCAGGAAGGCGGTCGAGTGCAGCGCTGCAAAGAAGGCTTTACCCGCTTGCCGCCTATGCAAGTTTTTGATCAGTTGTACGCCGGTCGTCCAGAGATTGCTCTGAGAAAGGCCCGTGATACTGGGTGGTTGTTGGCGGCGGAGATTCTTGCCGCAGGTATGGACTTCAGTTTTGCTCCGGTTTTGGATATTGATGATGATTTTTGTTCCGTTATTGGTGACCGCTCATTTTCCAGTGATGCTGACGCTGTAACAGCGATCTCGGGCGCCTTTATTCAAGGAATGCATGATGCAGGTATGGCGGTAACGGGCAAACACTTTCCCGGTCACGGTGGAGTACTAGGTGACAGTCACCTTGAACTCCCTGTTGATACTCGTACGCTGGATGATTTAGAAACTAAGGATTTAAAGCCATTTAATCAATTGCTGCCCCAGCTGGATGCGTTGATGCCTGCACATATTGTGTTTCCAGAAGTCGATGATAAAAATCCCGTAGGCTTTTCTTCAGTTTGGTTGCAGGGTTTTTTACGGGATAAAAAACAATACAATGGCGTGTTATTCAGTGATGACCTTTCTATGGAAGGTGCAGCAGGTGCGGGTTCTTACGCTGAGCGCGCACAAGCAGCCTTGAGTGCCGGCTGTGATGTTGTATTGGTTTGCAACAATCCGCTCGGTGCCGATGAGGTGTTGGCGTATTTAGCTCGTGTCTCGGCACCAACGACCAGTGCGCGTCTACCGAAGATGGCACCCAGTAAACCGTCAATGAGCCGGGAAATATTGGAGTCTACCGCCCGCTGGCAACAAACCTCGGCCTGGTTGAAAGAACAATTATGATCAATTACTTTTTTGAGGAATAATCTCGTGACGATTTTGAATGATTTTATGGCGTGGCTTGGGGACGGTAACCTGTGGGTGATGCATATCTTCTTCATAGTGTTTATTACATTGCTGTTTGCTTTGATTACACGGGTCATTTTGGAGAGGCTCTTAATTAAGGCTGCTTCGACCCATAACCTTTGGGACGATGCGTTAGTGGGGTCAGCAAGGCGCCCCATTCATTGGGCTGCTTGGTTGGTGGGTTTGTCGTTCGCAGCGCAAATAGCCTTGGCTGATGAGCCTGCATTACTCGAAATGGTCGAGCCGGTTCGACGCACGGGTATTATGTTGTTGCTGGCGTGGTTCCTGGTGCGCT
>JAUVQU010000004.1 GCA_030597965.1 Cellvibrionaceae bacterium | reverse complement strand
TTGCTAAGGTTTCGTTAGTTGGTAACTGGCTCATGGTTTTATCCGGGGGGTGTTTTGGTGAGCAAGATTCTTCGCTTGCAGGGCACTAAAAGTAGGCCCTTTTAAGGGAGCTCCTACGCATGAATGACTCTGTAGGAGCTTGCCCTGCAAGCGAACTCTTTGTGGTGATTAAGCGGCTAGCTTGGCCTCTACAGACGCTAACTTAATGCTTACAACAAATACCTGCTACGTATGGATGATTTTGTAGAAGCTCCCTTAAAAGGGCCTACTTTTGGTGCCCTGCAAGCGAGCCCTTTGTGATGATTAAGCAGCCAGCTTCGCTTCTACAGACGCCAACTTAACGCACACAATAAATACTTGCATCGCGGTCTCTACTTGTTCCACGGTGGGGACGGTAGGGGCGATACGAATGTTGCGATCTTCCGGGTCGTTACTGTACGGGTAGGTCGCGCCCGCAGGGGTTAACTTAACACCTGCTTCTGCGGCTAGTTGCACAATGCGCTGCGCACAACCTGACTGCGCATCGAAGGAGATAAAGTAACCTCCTTCTGGTTTTTCCCATGCGCCCAGGTCTGAATCCGAAAACGCTGCATCTAAGTTTCTTAATACGGAATCAAAACGTGGCTTGATGATCGCAGTATGCTTGGCCATATGGCTCTGCAGTGCATCCATGTTTGGAATCAGTTTCATGTGGCGCAGTTGATTGACTTTATCCGGGCCGATGGTGCCGATACCCAGAAATGCTTTAAACGCCTTTAAATTACTGGGCGCTGAAGCCATAAACGCGATACCAGAGCCCGCGTGGGTGATCTTAGACGTAGACGCGAACTGAATGACGCTGTCTTCAGTATTGTGCTTACGGCACGCAGCCATAATGCTGGCCATTGCCTGTGGTGTATCGGTCAGGCCGTGCACGGCGTAAGCGTTATCCCACATGACACGGAAGTTGCCACTGGCAATTTTGCCAAGTTGGGCAATGCGATCAACCGTTTCGTCGCTGTAGGTCACACCAGTCGGATTGGAATATTTAGGCACACACCACATACCTTTAATGCTGCTGTCGGCTTTGATCATGGCTTCTACCTGATCCATGTCTGGGCCAGTGGCGGTCATGGGTACAGTGATCATCTCAATGCCGAGCTGCTCACAAATGCTGAAGTGACGATCGTAACCGGGTACTGGGCACAGGAACTTAGGCGCAGTTTCATTTTTCCAGGCGCTGGCTGGGTCGTTAAAACCAAACAGATAGGCCATGGTCAGTGTTTGGTGCATCAGCGTTAGGCTGCTGTTGCCGCCCACAAGAATTTCATCGGCGTTCACTTGCAGAATATTTGCACCAAGGGCTTTGGCCTCGGCAATACCATCAATGCCGCCGTAGTTGCGTGCATCGGTGCCGTCGGCGGTGGTGTAGTTGCCGTTCAAAATACCGTCCAGAGCATCAGATAGGCTCAATTGCTCTGTCGAAGGTTTGCCTCGGGTCAGATCAAGGTTGAGATGCTGCTGCTGCAGGGCTTGGTATTCAGCTGTCAGTTCAGACTGCCACTGACTGAGTTGAGCCTGGCTGGCTTGGTTCAGTTGCAAGGTGTTATTCCTCTAAAATGGCCCACTCTGTGTATCAGGTGTGAAGGCACAAAAATCGGGCGCGATTATACCTATTGCCAGCCCATTATATAAGGCCTCAAATGGACTAGTTGCCTGTTTTTTGAGCGACTGCTTGAGCGCCTATGGTGAAAGCAATCGATGTTATATAAAAAATTAATGGTGAAGCAGGGACACGGCTGTGTATGATAGCCGCCTGCTATTGAAAGCGGGTTCTTCTATAGTTTTGAGGGCGCGCTCAAACAGACCTTTTGAATATTATTCACAGTGAGACAAAGTCTCACAGTCTCATTTAAGGAGAAAAAAATGGGCGTATTAGTTGGTAAACCAGCTCCAGATTTCACCGCAGCAGCGGTATTGGGTAACGGTGAAATCGTCGGTGACTTCAACCTAACCGAAACCATCAAGGGTAAGAAAGCGGTAATTTTCTTCTATCCATTGGATTTCACTTTCGTATGTCCTTCTGAGTTGTTGGCTTTCGATCACCGCTTTGAAGAGTTCACCAAGCGCGGCGTTGAAGTGATCGGTGTTTCTATCGATTCCCAGTTCAGTCACAACGCATGGCGTAACACCCCAGTAAACGAAGGCGGTATTGGTCCAGTTAAGTACGCTTTGGTTGCTGATACTAAGCACACAATTTGTCAGGACTACGACGTAGAGTTTGCCGACGCGGGTGTTGCTTTCCGTGGTTCTTTCTTAATTGACGAAGAAGGTAATGTGCGTCATCAGGTCGTTAACGACCTGCCATTAGGTCGTAACGTCGATGAAATGTTGCGTATGGTCGACGCGTTGAGCTTCCACCAGGAGCACGGCGAAGTATGTCCTGCTGGCTGGAAAGAAGGCGATAAGGGTATGACTGCTTCACCAGAAGGTGTTGCTGCATACCTGAGCGAGAACGCTGATAAGCTATAATCACTACTCAGTGTTCGAAAATAAAAAAGGTCTCTATTTAGAGGCCTTTTTTGTGTGCGTTTATTTTTCTTGTGTTGGTGAGACAATTGTCAAATAATGTCTACCTGATTCTAAAATAATAATTAATAGAGGGAAATGGTCATGAACCGAACAACAAAATTGCTATCACTCGCTGTAACGGCCGCTATAGCTTTCAGCGGGTTAGCTCAGGCTAAAGTTTCAGAGCAGGAAGCGGCTCGTTTAGGAAAAGATTTAACACCGCTCGGTGCCGAAAAGGCCGGTAATGCCGACGGCTCTATTCCTGCATGGACAGGGTCTATCCTTGGTGTGCCCGAGGGTTTAACCTACGAAGGCGATGGCGCTGAGCTCCCTGACCCCTACGCCGATGAAAAGCCATTGTTTTCAATCACTGCTGATAATATGAGTGAGTACGAAGATCGACTGAGTGACGGCCAGAGAGCTTTATTCGCCAAATATCCTGACACTTTCCGCATTGATGTTTATCCCTCGCACCGCGATTTCGCCATCGACCAGACAATCGTTGACCGAACAAAATGGAACGCCACTCGTACGGAAATGATTAATGGTGTGGAGGGGATTCAAAACTGGACCGGTGCGGCGGCGTTTCCAATCCCCCAAAACGGCTATGAAGCTATCTGGAATTTGCGTACCGGTGGCGTTAATATGCACACATCGAAAGGTGTTTTGGATGTTGTTGGCGTCTTTTCGAATGGAACCAGAAATGTATTAACGCAAAAGTACGATTCACGTTATATATACAATAACCCTGAGACCCCGGTTGGCGCGACAGAAAAAGAACTGGGTGCGGTATTTTTCAACAACTTTACCACGGCTCTGGCTCCGGCCAATGACAAGGGCCAGATGCATATGGTGGCCGACCCCATTGATTACACGGTTGGCAAACGCTTGGTTTATACCTATGTTCCTGGGACTCGCCGGGTACGCCAGGCGCCGCAGGTAAGCTTTGATACGCCATCGGGTCCTGGTGGTATCCTAACCACGGATGACAAAGAAGGCTTCAACGGTGCGCTCTATAAATTTGATTTCAAGCTGCTAGGTAAGCGTGAGATGTATGCTCCTTTCCACAATTATAAGTTGGCTCAGTTTGGAATGGACTATGACGACCTGTTGCCGGCGAATCATGTGAATCCGGATTACGTGCGTTATGAGCTTCAGCGTGTCTGGGTGGTAGAGGCCACCCTTAAGCCTGATCACAGACACATATATGGCAAGCGTCGTTTCTATATCGCTGAAGATACCTGGAATCCAGTGGCGACTGATAATTATGACGGGCGTGGTGAGTTATTCCGAACAAGCATGTTTGCCAGTGTGTATCATTATGCGCTGAATGCTTACTGGAGATCTATCTCAATGTTCCATGACCTGAGAACCGGTCAATACGTGGCAGAGAGGCTGACTACCAAGCAGGGTAAAGAGTTACTGGCGAGAGCTAAGGCAAAGAATATAGATTTTTATACGCCTTCAAACCTGCGCCGGATGGGTCGCCGTTAAAAGCTGAGTTGTCTGGAATAAAAAGGGCGCATTTAGCGCCCTTTTTTGTGTTTGTTACTTGAGTAATTACTCGCCAGTTTCTGCGAGTGGCCAGCCACCCAAATCCTTCCATCTATTCACAATCATGCAGAATAAATCGGCGGTTTTTTCTGCATCGTAGGCGGCGGAATGCGCGGCCAGGTTGCAGAATTCTATGCCAGCGGTCTGGCAGGTTTTGGCTAATACCGTTTGGCCAAAAGCGAGCCCGCTCAGGGTGGCGGTATCGAAACAGCTGAATGGGTGGAACGGGTTGCGTCTTACGTCGCAGCGTTCAATGGCGGCGTTTACAAAACCTAGATCGAAGTGTGCGTTGTGGCCGACGATGACGGCGCGGGTGCAGCCATTTTCTTTTACCGCTTTTCTGACGTGCTTAATCAGCTCTGGGATCGCCATGAATTCTGGCTCGGCGGGGCGCTCGGGGCATTCTAAATCGATGCCGGTGAAGTCCAGTGCGGACTGTTCGATGTTGGCGCCATCAAATGGGTCTAAATGAAAATCAAAGGTTTCGTGGCGGTGTAAAACACCCTCGTCGTCCATGCGCACGGTTACAGCAGCGATTTCCAGCATGGCGTCGGTATTGCTATTAAAACCGCCGGTTTCTACGTCGATAATAACGGGTAAAAACCCGCGAAATCGCTGCGCTAGTAGTGATTTCTCTTCAGTTTCAGAAGGGTCAATTACGGTGTCGAGAATGGTCACGAAGTGTCCTTAAAATATTTTCTATGGCGATTACTTGCTCTGTGGCGATTTACGCTTTCTTCCAGTGAAGCGTTTCACCAGCCATGAGTGGCACCAGTGTATCTTGTCCGAGTGGTAACTGCTCGGGTAATTGCCAGTCGGTTTTTTCAAGCGTAATGGTATCGGTGTTGCGTGGCAGGCCATAAAAGTCTGGGCCGTAGACGCTGGCAAAGTTTTCCAGTTTGTCGAGTGCGCCGGCCTGGTCAAAGATTGTGGCGTAAAGTTCTATCGCATGAAAGGCTGTGTAAGCGCCTGCACACCCGCAGGCGGCTTCTTTCTTGTCTTTGGCGTGTGGGGCTGAGTCAGTACCCAGAAAAAATTTCGGATTGCCACTGGTGGCGGCGGCAATCAGTGCCTGCTGGTGAATGTTGCGCTTGAGGATCGGCAGGCAGTAATAGTGTGGGCGAATACCGCCCGCCAGCATGTGATTGCGGTTAAAGAGCAGGTGGTGCGCGGTAATAGTGGCGGCAATGTTGTCGCCTGCGCTAGCCACAAACTCGACGGCGTCTTTTGTGGTGATGTGCTCCATCACCATTTTCAAATTGGGAAAATCTTTGGCGAGACCGACTAAAGTACGATCGATAAATGCTTTTTCTCGGTCGAAAATGTCGATGTCTGCATCCGTGACTTCACCGTGCAGCAAAAACAGCATGCCTTCTGCCTGCATGGCTTCCAGCGCTGGGTAGACATTCTTGAGGTCTGTTACGCCCGAGTCGGAGTTGGTGGTGGCACCGGCCGGGTAGAGTTTGCAGGCAATGGCGCCGGCGGCCTTGGCGGCGCGTATATCGTCGGCGCTGGTGTTGTCAGTGAGATACAGCACCATCAGCGGCTCAAATTGGCTGCCGGCCGGGCGCTGCGCCAAAATGCGGGCCTTGTAGTCTATGATTTGCTGAGCATTCATCACGGGTGGTACCAGGTTAGGCATGATGATCGCGCGGCCAAACGTGGCGGCGGCATCGGGTACTGTGCTGGTGAGGGCGTCTCCGTCACGCAAGTGGATATGCCAGTCGTCTGGGCGGAGAAGAGTGATGTGGTCTGTCATAGGGCGTTCTTTCGTGGGAGGGCCAAGGGCTTTAATGATGCGATGCTACCGAAAAATGCCTGTAATTTATAGGCTTCTGGCTATTCTTTGAGCAATGGCCGTCTGTGTGAGGGTAGAAAATGGCGTATTGATTCTAATGCCCTCATTAAATCTGGGTTTTTTAGTTTATTCGAGATACAATTCGCGCCCAATTTTTATGTGTCTGGCCGCTGCGTCGGTTGGACGGAACATGTGTTTGATGGAGATGAGTATGTCATCCGTAGACAAGGTCGTACTGGCCTATTCAGGTGGTTTGGATACGTCTGTAATTGTTAAATGGCTACAAGAAACCTATGGCTGTGAAGTGGTTACCTTCACTGCCGATATTGGTCAGGGTGAAGAAGTTGAGCCAGCGCGTGCCAAGGCTGAGGCCATGGGCATTAAAGAAATCTACATTGACGACTTGCGTGAAGAATTTGCGCGCGATTTCGTATTTCCAATGTTCCGCGCTAACGCTATCTACGAAGGTGAATACCTGCTGGGTACTTCGATTGCCCGCCCATTGATCGCTAAGCGTTTGATTGAGATCGCTAAAGAGACAGGCTCTAACGCCATATCTCACGGTGCGACCGGTAAAGGTAATGATCAGGTTCGTTTCGAGCTGGGCGCTTATGCGCTGATGCCGGGCGTGCAGGTGATTGCCCCTTGGCGTGAGTGGGATCTGACTTCCCGCGAAAGCCTGATGGAATATTGTGCCGAGCGCGGCATCCCGGTGGATTACGCCAACGCTAAGAAAAAGTCCCCTTACTCTATGGACGCGAACTTGCTGCACATCTCTTACGAGGGTGGCAACTTGGAAGATCCTTGGTGGGAAGCGGAAGATCCAGATATGTGGCGCTGGACGGTTTCTCCTGAAGAAGCGCCGGATAAAGCCACTTATCTGGTTTTATCCTACGAGAAGGGCGACATTGTCGCTATCGATGGTGAGGCCATGAGCCCCGCCACCGTAATGGAGTACCTCAACGAAGTAGCCGGCGCTAATGGCGTGGGTCGTTTGGATGTTGTTGAGAACCGCTATGTAGGTATGAAATCTCGCGGTTGTTATGAAACGCCTGCCGGTACTGTGATGCTGAAGGCGCACCGTGCCATTGAATCGCTGACGCTGGATCGTGAAGCGGCTCACCTGAAAGATGAGTTGATGCCGAAGTACGCTAATTTGGTATACAACGGTTACTGGTGGTCACCAGAGCGTGAAATGCTGCAGGCGGCAATCGATGTGTCTCAAAAGCACGTGAACGGTGATGTTCGCGTGAAACTTTATAAAGGCTCTGCCACGGTAGTGGGTCGTCGCTCTGATGACAGCCTGTTTGATGAAGCCGTCGCTACCTTTGAAGATGATGCAGGTGCCTATGATCAGAAAGATGCCGCTGGCTTTATTAAGCTGAATGCCCTGCGTCTTCGTATCGAAGCGCAAAAAGGCCGTGATCTGCTTTAAAAGTTTGGCCCCAGACGATTCTGGGGCACTTTAAATGTTGCCCTCTGTTTAGTGGCTGCTATCTTTGTTATTGTCTAATGAATCAATGGCTTAGTTATGCTGCCAGTTTGGGAGGCTTCCAGATTTGCTTGATGCGTGTCAAACTTGGTATGGGTGGTTTGAGACGCAATGCGCCGCTTGAGCGCAGCGTCCAAATAGATTCGGGATTTATAAACAAAATAAAGAAGCAGTCCGTTAAGAATTTTTAATATCTAAAAATTTAAATAAACTAGGAATCTCACTATGAGTAGTAATTTGGCAGCGGCTGGAGAACAGCCTGCATATGACTACGATGTGGTACGCAAATTTGCTGTGATGACCGTCGTTTGGGGCGTGGTTGGCATGTCAGTGGGTGTACTGATAGCCTCGCAGTTGATGTGGCCACAGCTGAATGATATTTTTCAGCCGTATACCCACTTTGGTCGTTTGCGTCCTCTACACACTAACGCTGTCATCTTCGCGTTTGGTGGTTGTGCCTTGTTCGCAACCTCTTATTACGTAGTGCAGCGTACCTGTCAGGCGCCTTTATGGGGTGGTTGGTTAGTGCCATTTACCTTCTGGGGTTGGCAATTGGTGATTGTGCTGGCTGCCATTACTTTACCGATGGGTTATACCTCGGCTAAAGAATACGCAGAGCTTGAATGGCCCATTGATATTCTCATTACTCTGGTTTGGGTTTCCTACGCACTGGTGTTTTTTGGCACCATCGTAAAACGTAAGACGTCCCATATCTATGTGGCTAACTGGTTCTTCGGTGGTTTTATTCTCACCGTTGCCGTACTGCATGTTGTTAACAGTGCGGCAGTACCCGTGACTTTGACTAAATCCTACTCGGCTTATGCCGGTGCAATGGATGCCATGATCCAGTGGTGGTACGGTCACAACGCAGTGGGCTTCTTCTTGACCGCTGGCTTCCTGGGGATCATGTACTACTTCGTGCCCAAGCAGGCGGGTCGCCCGGTTTACTCTTATCAGTTGTCCATCGTTCACTTCTGGGCGTTGATCTCTTTATACATCTGGGCAGGTTCGCACCACCTACACTATTCAGCGTTACCAGACTGGGCGCAGAGTTTGGGTATGGTGATGTCTCTGATCCTGTTGGCGCCGTCCTGGGGCGGTATGATCAACGGTATCATGACTCTTTCCGGTGCCTGGCATAAGCTGCGTACCGATCCTACGTTGCGTTTCCTGGTGGTTTCTTTGTCCTTCTACGGCATGTCTACTTTCGAAGGCCCAATGATGGCGATCAAGACGGTGAACGCACTGTCTCACAACACTGACTGGACCATTGGTCACGTTCACTCCGGCGCGTTGGGCTGGGTGGCGATGATTAGTATTGGTGCCCTGTATCACCTGTTCCCTGTATTGACTAACCGCAAAGCAATGTGGAGTGTTCCTTTGATTAATGCGCACTTCTGGTTGGCCACTGTGGGCACGGTACTGTACATAGCTGCGATGTGGGTTAACGGTATTATGCAGGGCTTGATGTGGCGTGCCTTTAACGCCGATGGCAGCTTGACCTACAGCTTTGTTGAATCGGTTGAAGCCAGTTACCCAGGCTACTTTATTCGTGTCGTGGGCGGAGCCATGTTCTTATTGGGTATGCTGCTGATGGCATACAACACCTATCGCACGCTTACTGCACCTGCTGAAGAAGCAGACGCAGCAGATAACGCACAGCTGCAAGCTGCTTAAGGAGACGCGAAAGTGAAAGGTCATGACATTGTAGAAAAGAATATTGGTTTGATGGTGGTGTTGATTATTTTCTCCATCAGCTTTGGTACGCTGGTTGAAATCGTACCGCAATTTTTCCTGGACGAAACCACTAAACCTATCGATGGCTTAGAGCCATGGGACGCGGTTGAGCTGGAAGGTCGCGATATTTATATCCGCGAAGGTTGTCACGTTTGCCACACTCAGATGGTTCGCCCTCTGCGTGCCGAAGTTGAGCGTTACGGTCACTACTCCGTTGCCGGGGAGTCCGTTTACGATCATCCATTCCTGTGGGGTTCTAAACGTACTGGTCCAGATTTGGCGCGTGTGGGTGGTCGTTACTCTGATGAGTGGCACAAGGCTCACTTGTATAACCCGCGTAACGTTGTGCCTGAGTCTAATATGCCTGCGTTCCCATGGTTGTTTGATAATGTGCTCGATGGCAAAAATACCGGTGCCAAAATGGCTGCGCTACGTTCAGTAGGTGTGCCTTATACCGATGCCGATATTGCCGGTGCAAAAGAAGCCGCAAGTGGTGTGACCGAAATGGACGCACTGGTGGCTTATCTGCAGCAATTGGGCCTGTTATTACAACAGAAGCGTTAATTTAGCCGAGTGTCGATGATGGATATTAATGATTTAAAAGGTATTTCGACCGTTTTTGTGATGATCGCTTTTTTAGGTGTTTGCTGGTGGGCTTATTCCCCCAGTCGTAAAAAGCAATTTGAAGAAGCGGCGAATGCACCATTTGCCGATGAGGTCGACCCACAAGCAACCCCCGTAGAGCCGGAAGGCGATAACGAGAAAGGGCAGGAAAAATTATGAGTACTTTTTGGAGTTTGTGGATCATCCTTATCACCAGTCTCAACTTGTATCTGTTGGCGTGGTTACTGCTGGCCAACCGCAAGGTTGCAGTAAGTGATGACGATGACCCAGAAAACAGAACCACTGGTCATATCTACGATGGCATTGAGGAATACGATAATCCGCTGCCAAAGTGGTGGTTCCAGTTGTTCGTCGCCACGATGATTTTCGGCATTATTTACCTGATTATTTATCCTGGTATGGGAAAATGGCCAGGTCTGACCGGTTGGACTTCAGTTAACCAGTTAGAGCGTGAGCAGCAAAAAGCCGATGAGCAGTACGGCGAAATCTACGCTAACTTTGCAGCGATGAGTATCGAAGATGTAGCAATGGACCCAGCGGCTCAGAAAATGGGCGTACGCTTGTTTGCCAACAACTGTGCCGTTTGTCACGGTGCTGATGGCGGTGGTAACTACGGTTTCCCTAATCTGACTGATAACGATTGGTTGTACGGCGGTAGCGCCGAGCAGATCAAGCAGACCATTGCTCATGGTCGTGCGGGTCAAATGCCAGCGTGGGGTGCCATCATTGG
This sequence comes from Cellvibrionaceae bacterium, assembly GCA_030597965.1. Lineage (GTDB taxonomy): Bacteria > Pseudomonadota > Gammaproteobacteria > Pseudomonadales > Cellvibrionaceae > JAUVQU01. The sequence goes on along the minus strand of JAUVQU010000004.1, from coordinate 17,323 downwards.
TGAAGAGAATGTGGTTGCTGTTGGTGAGCATGTTTTAAGTCTTTCTGGTGCCGAGCATGACGTTGCTAAAGCGGTTGAGGGAGCTGAAGTATTCGCCACTAGCTGTGCTTCTTGTCACGGAGCAGATGGTAAGGGTAATTATCTCTTTGGTGCGCCTAATCTGGCCGATGATACATGGTTGTATGAAGGGTCACCTGAAGGTATCCGTCACTCGATTCGTGCTGGTCGTTCTAACGTAATGCCTGCACAGGTTGATAAACTGCGTGAAGAAAAAATCCACTTACTGGCTGGCTACGTGTACGGCTTGTCAATGGACGCAGAAGCAGAAGCTGCCGAGTAAGTCTTGTTTGCCAGCGTTGGAATTCCAGTGTTCGACACATCGGGATTCCAGCTAAACGATCACTGTATTAGTGTTCGGGCTATCCTCTCTGATGAGGTAAGATTTACTGAGTTTATGTAACAAGCCCCGCATGCGGGGCTTTGTTTTATGTAAATGGTTTTATGTAGATGGTTTTATGTAGACGGTTTATGTAGATCGTTTGAAATGTAAGTGGGTAACTCTACCAACGCATAGGGTAATGTGAATTAAATCTAGGTAGGGTGCTTGGCTGAAATGGCGATAAGCGACCGTTAGATGTTGCGACCACACCAGCCTCAAGGAAGGGTCTCTTAATTCCGATAAGAGAGCCTCATTAATGTCTTTGAGGAAGTAAGTCCATGAGTGAAAAGATTTCTGTAGTGGAAATTAAAGGTGATGAGAAAGAAATTCAGTATGTGAATCTCTATGAATCGCCGGACAAAATCTACACACGAAAAATTTCTGGTTTTTTCCAAAAGATCCGCCGCTATACCGGCATCCCTTTGATTGTTGGCTTCATGTTATTGCCCTGGTTGACCATTGATGGTCGTCCGGCTGTGTTGTTCGATCTGCCTGAGCGCCAATTCCATATTCTATGGACTACTTTCTGGCCGCAAGATGGAATGTTTCTCGCTTGGTTGCTCATTATTGCCGCCTTTGTGCTCTTCACTGTCACCGTGCTAGTCGGACGTGTCTGGTGTGGTTTTACCTGCCCGCAAACCGTATGGACTCTAATGTATATGTGGGCGGAAGATTTCTTCCAGGGTGATCGTAATAAGCGGATTAAGTTAGACAAACAACCCTGGAGTCTGAATAAGGTTGCCAAAAAAGGGGCGACGCAAGCGGTTTGGCTTTTTATCGCATTTCTCACGGGTATTACCTTCGTCGGTTATTTCACGCCCGTTCGAGAGTTGCTGTTAGGTTTCGTTCCTGTCATTGCTGAAGATGGCTTTATGACCTATGAAATTTCAGCGGTGGCGGCCTTCTGGACGTTCTTTTTCATGACGATGACCTACCTGAATGCAGGGTGGATGCGTGAACAAATGTGTATGCATATCTGCCCCTATGCACGTTTTCAATCGGTGATGTATGACGAAGACACGCTGGCGGTACATTACGATGTCGCCAGAGGTGAATCGCGAGGCCCACGCAAAGCGGGTGATGATTACAAAGCGGAAGGTAAGGGCGACTGCATTGATTGCTCCTGGTGTGTACAAGTGTGCCCAGTGGACATCGATATTCGTGATGGCCTGCAATACCAATGTATCAACTGTGGCCTGTGTGTTGACGCCTGTAATCAGGTGATGGACAAGGTGGGTTATGAGAGAGGTTTAATTCGCTTTACCTCACAAGATGGTTTAGATACGGGCAAGACTCACTTCGTACGTCCAAGATTGTTTGGTTACGCCGGGATTGTAATTGTGATGGTTGGCTTGTTTGGTTACGGCATTGGTTCTCGTGAACCCTTGTCCGTGGATGTGATACGTGATCGTGGCGTTAAAATGTACCGTATCAGCGGTAACAATGTGCACAATGTTTATACCGTGAAGATCAATAACATGGATCAGACTCCCCATACTTACGATGTGTCGGTGACTGGAGGGCATGATTTTAAGGTTCGCGGCTATCGCCCCATGCAGATTGAAAACGGTGAGGTGTTAACTCTTCCGCTGCGAGTGTCAGTGCCGAAAAAACAACTGGTCGAGACGAAAACAGAGGTTACGATTGTCGTGACAGCAAAGGATAACGCTGAAATCACGGCGACACAGGTGGCCAGTTTTATTGGCCCTGCAAAACACTAACTAAATGGCGAGGCATGGACGCCTCGCATTGGCCTTAATGGCCAATGCGAGCAGCTTAAATGCAAGCAAAATCACATTTTTGCGGTCAGCATTTAAGGTGCGACATTGATAAAAAGCAGGAGCTTTTTATCAAAACTAACTAAAGAGTGAAGAACGACGGTATGAATGATTTAAATCAGCTTGATGAAGGCCCGTGGTATCAGCAAACTTGGGCTTGGTTTGTGCTCACCCCGTTGATCGTAGTGGTGGTCGCCTCCATTGGTTTTATCTTTCTTGCCTTTGGTAAATCTGACGATATTGTGCGTGATAATTACTATCAAGAAGGCCGCTCTATTAATCAGCATTTCAGCTTGGATGAGACGGCACGTAGTCTTGGCCTGGATGGCCAGTTAGATGTTGATTTGTTGGTTGGAGAGGTGGTTCTTGATATGACTTCTAATGCGCCGCTTCCTCCGACCTTAAAACTGGAGATGAGTCACCCGATTCAATCAGAAAAAGACACAGTATTGATGCTGACCGAAATCGCTCCCGGGCGCTACACCGCTCAGTTGGATACGCGTTTAGCACATCGCTGGTATGTCAGATTAAGTTCGCCTGCTGAAGGTGACTTTCAGGCGTGGCGTTTGAGTGGTGAGTTAAACCTTGATAAAGGCACCCGCTTAGTTTTCAGTGAAGCTTCAAAGGCCGACGTTATTGGTTTGCCCAAAGGTGTCGAACCTGTGGAAGTGACTGCCGCTAAAGCAGCGGCCGCAAAAAAATAGAGACCGGGCGTTAATAGTTTATGGCTGATTGCTACCACTGTGGCCTCGATGTTCCTCGTAACAGTCGCTTTGAATTGCTGATTGGTGATCAATTACGCTATTTTTGTTGTCCGGGCTGTCAGGCTGTTGCCGCATCCATTGTCGATGGTGGCTTGGAGAGTTTTTACCAATTCCGCCAGAGCAACAGCCCGCGTCCAGAAGTGCAGCCCGCCCGTTTTGAAGTTTTCGATCTTCCTGATGTCCAGGCCGAATTTGTGTCGAGTAATGACGCTGGCCAGAGCCAGGCTCAACTACTGATTGAAGGTATTACCTGTGCCGCCTGTGTGTGGCTGATCGAGCATCGGTTGCAATCAATAGCGGGTGTTACCCAAGCTAGGGTCAATGCTTCTACCCATCGCTGTTTGGTGACATGGGATGTTGAGCAGCAATCACTCAGTACGCTCATGGAGGCGATTGCGGCTATTGGTTATCACCCGATGCCCGCCACAGATGATCGCCTGCAGGCCTTGCGTGAAAAGGAAAATCGTCAGGCGTTGATGCGTTTAGCGGTAGCCGGCTTCGGCATGATGCAAGTCGGTATGGTAGCGGTGGCTCTCTATACCGGTGCCGAGGCAGGCTGGCAAAGTTATCTGCGTTGGCTGAGCTTGATTATTGCGACCCCTGTGGTGTTTTACAGCGCCCGTCCTTTCTTTGTTAATGCCTACCGTGCATTGCTTACCCGAACACTGACCATGGATGTGCCTGTCGCTTTGGCGATTGGCGGCGCTTATGCTGCGAGTAGCTGGGCGACAATATTTGGTGGTGGTGAGGTTTATTTTGATTCGGTTGCCATGTTCACTTTTTTCCTGCTTTTGGGGCGTTATCTAGAAATGCGAGCGCGCCATCGCAATGGCATTGAAAGTGGTCGCATGGCTCAGTTATTGCCCGTTACGGCCGAGCGTAAACTGGGTGACGACGAATGGCTCAGTGTCCCCGTTAAATCCCTTGCGGCGGGTGATGTTATTCGAGTCGCCTCGGGAACTACTATTCCCGGTGATGGAATAGTGATGAGTGGTCGCAGTGGCGTAGTCGAAACCTTAATCACCGGTGAGCCAGACGCCGTCACAAAATTTCCCGGGGATACCGTGATTGCGGGCAGTACCAACAGTGATTCCGTGTTAGAAATATCTTTAACGGCCGTGGGTGCAGCGACGCGGTTGTCGGCCATTGAGCAATTGGTGGAGCAGGCGCAACAACACAAGCCTTTAATAGTGGCGATGGCTGATCGTTTGGCGGGTTATTTTGTCGCGGCAGTATTGGTTATCTCTGCGGTGGTGTTTACTGTTTGGAATACTATTGCTCCCAATGAAGCGCTGTGGATTACGCTCTCCGTTCTAGTGGTGACCTGCCCCTGTGCATTATCGTTAGCCTCTCCGGCGGCATTAACCGCTGCCGCCAGTTGGTTAAGATCAGAAGGGTTGCTTGTAACCCGGGGTCATGTATTAGAAGGGCTGGATAAAGTTGACCGTGTTGTCTTTGATAAAACGGGAACTTTGACGGTTGGTAGTCCTCAAGTGGTGGGCGTGTTTGACCTGCAAGGTAAACACTTGGAAACCGAAGCTAAGTTGGCTTGTCTTGAGCGTGTTGCGGCATTGGAAACAGGTTCGTCCCATCCTATTGGTAAGGCTTTTCAATCTTATGCAGGGGCAGTGATTGCTCAGAATATTAAGCAGTGTATTGGAGCGGGTGTATCGGGTGATATTGAGGGTGTTACCTGGCAGGTAGGTAAACCTGATTTTGTTATTTCCAGTCAAGAGTTTGAGTTGCTGACCCCGCCTTTTGTCGGTCAATGGTTGCTGCTAGGTGAGAGTCATCAACCTAGAGTATGGATTCAGTTGCGCGATGAGTTGCGTGACTCGGCTAAGCCGTTGGTTGAAGCCTTGCAGCAGCGCTCAATTAACATCGAACTGTTGAGCGGTGATGGGGAAGATGAAGTAGCCCGTGTGGCGCAGACGCTAGACATTAAGTCTTGGCAAAGTAGCGTGCAGCCGGATGAAAAGCTAAAACACTTGCAGCGGTTACAGGCCGACGGTCATCGCGTATTGATGGTCGGTGATGGTATTAATGATGTGCCGGTGTTAAGCGGTGCTTTTATTTCTGTGGCTATGGCTGGCGCGACTGATTTGGCGCAAACTTCGGCAGACAGTGTGCTGTTGAGAAATGATTTAACGACATTGGATAAAGCGTTCCAGTGTGCGCAATTAACGCGCAAAGTGATTCGTCAAAATTTTGGTTGGGCGTTGGCCTATAATATTGTCGCCTTACCTTTAGCGGCGATGGGTTGGGTGCCGCCTTGGGCTGCCGCTATAGGTATGTCGAGCAGTTCATTGATTGTTGTAGCGAATGCTTTGCGAATTAATCGCCAGTAATAGGTTTAATGAGGAGCGCAAGATGAGAGATGATACATCTCTCATCTCCTCTTCACCGTTTCACCAAATTAAACAGTAGAGAGCCACTTTGGAAAGTTTATATTTATTAGTGCCCATCGCACTTATTCTGATTGCTGTAGCAATAAAAATATTGTTTTGGGCGGTTAACTCCGGTCAATACGATGACTTGGATACTGAAGGCCATCGTATATTGTTTGACGATGAACCGACCATCCAGAAAAAGTCAGCATCAGGAGCGGAGAAAGCACAGTCTGAGCAGGTTCTGTCAGAGAAAGTACAGCCTGATCACGATGCATCAAAAGATACTTAATTCCTTATAATAGAGCGATAATTTCTTGTCTGAATTACTCACAATTTACCCCCACTTTCTTGCGGCCTTTATGATTGGGCTTATGGGTAGCGCTCACTGTATGGCTATGTGCGGAGGCGTGATGTCCGCACTCAGTTTTTCCATACCTGAGACTCAAGTAGCACAACGTGTCAGGATCTTGCTGGCCTATAACTTCGGCCGCATTGCCAGTTATACCCTGATCGGTGCACTCGCCGGAGGCATTGGTTATCAATTGGCGGCCGCCGGTGGCGTGAGTGTGTTGCGAGTTATTGCTGGATTGCTATTAGTGGCCATGGGTCTGTACCTGGCCGACTGGTGGCGCGGGTTAGCCTATTTGGAGAAAGCAGGCGGCCTGCTGTGGAAACGTCTGCAGCCGCTCAGTCGTTCATTAATGCCAGTTAAAAATATGCGTTCGGCATTGTTGCTGGGTGCTGTATGGGGCTGGTTGCCCTGCGGTCTTGTGTATACGGCAGTGGCCTATGCGTTGGCGCAGGCCGATGGAACCTATGCAGCGGGCATCATGCTGGCGTTTGGTCTGGGTACATTACCTGCAGTGCTGACGGGTGGGTTAATGGCAGAGCGCACCAAAGCACTGCTGCAGCGAAAAGGTTTTCGTTTAAGCATGGCGCTTATTATTATCGTGTTTGGCTTGTGGACATTAGCGGCTGCTTTGCAACACGCCGGCATGGATCATTCCGGCATGGATCATTCCGGCATGGATCATTCACAGATGAATCACTCAACGATTGATCCTTCAGCTATCGATCATTCAACAATGGATCACTCGAATCATCAGATGCCTGCCGAAGCTGCGCCAACAGAACCAGTGCCAGCAGAAAATTCACTTCAGGTTCATCAACATTAAATAATAGAAAGAGGCTTTCGTGTAAGGGTCTCGGGGAAAGAATATGCGTCTTCTTCACACCATGATTCGCGTTACCGATCTTGAAAGATCTCTAGCTTTTTATACCAAAATTTTAGGCATGGAGTTGTTACGCCGCAAAGAATTTCCCGAAGGCCGCTTTACCTTGGCATTTGTTGGTTATGGTGATGAGGCATTCAATACAGCGCTGGAATTAACCCACAACTGGGATACAGATCAATATGAGTTGGGTGACGCTTATGGCCATATCGCCATTGCAGTCGGAGATGTTTACGCCGCCTGTGAAAAAATCAAAGCAGCGGGTGGGAATATTGTAAGAGAGGCGGGTCCCATGAAGCATGGCTCAACAATCTTGGCGTTCGTAGAAGATCCCGATGGCTATAGGATCGAATTGTTGGGAGAGAAGTAGAATTAGCGTTATTCTATAGATGATGATCTTACTAAAGGTGATTGAAGATGAGCCTGTTCAATATTAATACCATTCGTGGCTTGGCTTGCTTGGCTATTATTTCATTAGCTGCCTGCGATAGTTCCTCTCCCAGTATTGCTCTAGGGTCTTTAGAACGTGACCGTATTGCCCACACGGCAACTGTTAATGAAGTGATTGTTGCCCTGCCTGTAGACCCCGGAAGTGTTGTAGAGAAAGGCACACTCCTTGTCCAACTTGATAACACTTATCAAAAAGCCCAGGTGAATAGGGCAGCAGCGGAAGTCGCACAGGCCGAAGCGAATTTAGACAAACTTAGAAACGGTGCTCGTGTTGAAGAGGTGGCCATAGCGAGGGCGAAAGTAGCCAGAGCTAAAGCGTCACTTGTGGAAAGTGAGGCGAGTTATGCCCGTTCCAGAGACCTCTCTAAGAAAAAAGCGATCAGTGAAGCGATATTGGATAAGGCGCTTGCGGTGCGCGATGGCAGTCTTGCCGACCTAGACAGCGCTAAAGAACAGTTGCGTGAGTTGACGAACGGTACTCGCGAAGAAGATCTGCGTATGGCTGAGGCGCGCTTAGAATCCGTTGTTGCGGTATTGGCGAGCGAAGAAAAAAAATTGTCCGATTTGACTATTCGATCTACCCGTAACGGCGTGCTGGATAATTTGCCTTGGAATCTTGGTGAGCGTGTAACGGCGGGCAGTCCGTTGGCGATTGTTTTAGCGGGCGAAGCACCCTTTGCGCGAATATACGTACCGGAGCCCTATCGAGTAAAAATGAACGTGGGGGATGAGTTTGTGGTGCGTGTTGATGGTCTCGAGCGCTCGCTGGTGGGCACACTTCGTTGGATTTCGTCGCAGCCAGCTTTCACTCCTTACTATGCTTTAAATCAGCAAGAGCGATCCCGCTTGATGTATTTGGCGGAGGTTCAATTGGATGCTTCCGAAGCAGCTTTGCCCAGTGGTTTGCCAGCACAAGTCGAGTTGCCATGAGTCAGCCCGTCATTAAAACATTGGGGTTAAATCGTAACTTTGGTGATTTAAAAGCGATTCAGTCTTTGGATTTGGAAGTTGAAAAGGGCACTATCTACGGTTTTCTAGGGCCCAATGGCTGCGGTAAGACAACCGCTATTCGGATGCTGACTGGTTTATTGAAGCCGACTTCGGGTGAGGTCGAAGTACTGGGTTATTCCTTACCTGACGACGCAGAAAAACTGCGGCGAAAAATTGGCTACATGACTCAAAGGTTCTCACTTTATGAGGATCTCACCGTTACGGAAAATCTACAGTTTGTCGCCAAGATATATGGCTTATCTGGTTCGCAGCAAAAGGCTCGAATCAATGAGCTGCTTGATATTTACGGTTTGGAAAACCAGTCGCGCCAAATGGCTGGCAGTATGAGTGGTGGGCAGCGTCAGCGACTTGGCCTTGCGGCGGCGATCTTGCACAAGCCGGAATTACTTTTCCTTGATGAACCTACGTCTGCCGTTGACCCTGAAAATCGTCGTGAATTTTGGGAGCAGCTATTCGACTTGTGCGATCAAGGCACCAGTATTTTAGTTTCCACTCACTACATGGATGAAGCGGAGCGCTGCCATAAGTTAGCGATACTTGAGGATGGCGTTAAGCGTGCCGACGGCTCGCCGGATGAGTTGATGCGGACTATGGGGGCGCATGTTGTTGAAATCGCCTCGTCTAACCTGCGTGAATTAAAACAAGAGTTACTATTGCTGCCCCCTGTTGTGTCTGCTGCGCAATTAGGCGCTCGCCTGCGCGTACTGATCGCTGACAGCATAGAAGATCCTGTAGGCTATTTGCGACAGCAAAATTCTTTAAGCGGCAATTTAAGTGCCAGTGCCAGTCTGGCGCTTGTTCGCCCCAGTTTGGAAGATGTTTTTGTTACCTGTACAGGCAAAAGACGGTGATGAACAGTTTATTGAGAATTCAGGCTGTTTTCATCAAAGAGCTGATGCAGCTAAAGCGCGATCGCATGACCTTCGGTATGGTGTTGATGATTCCTTTGATTCAGCTGATGTTGTTTGGTTATGCCATTAATACCAACGTGCGTGGCATTCCTGTTGGGGTTGTTGATTATAGCTCCAGTGCTCTCAGCCGGATTTTAATGCAAACCATCGGTGCGACGCAGGTGGTTAAATTTTCCCATCAATATATGACTGTTGCCGACGCAGAGGCGGCGATAGCCCGTACAGAAGTGAGGGCAGTTTTAGTTATCCCAAAAGATGTTGGCCAACGTTTAGCACGTCATTCAACGGTGGGCTTGGCTACCCCGGCATCTTCCGACCAGGAAACCAGTCGTCCGGTTGCTCATTGGCTGGTTGATGGTTCAGACAATATGATTGCCGGTGCGATAAAAAGTCTAAGGAATATGCCCTTAGCTGAGTTGTTGAGTAAACCCGTTAATCGCGGTGTTCCAACGTTTGAGGTTACCTTGCTCTACAATCCTGAGCAGCGAACAGCGGTGAATGTTGTCCCTGGTTTGGTGGCGATAATTTTGACCATGACAATGATCATGTTTACCTCCGCAGCGATTGTGCGTGAACGTGAGCGGGGCAACCTGGAAATGTTAATTACCACGCCGGTACGCCCTATTGAATTAATGTTGGGTAAGATTATCCCCTATATGTTCATTGGTGCTATTCAGGTGATTATTATTTTGGGGTTGGGGCATTTGATATTTAATGTGCCGATTAACGGCAGTTTGATTCAATTGGCCGGGGCTACCTTCCTCTTTATTATGGCCAGTCTGACATTGGGTTTGGTTATTTCGACGATTGCCAGAAATCAATTGCAGTCCATGCAGATGACAATTTTTGTTTTACTGCCATCCATTCTTCTGTCTGGGTTTGTTTTTCCCTATGACGGTATGCCAGAGCCGGCGCAGTATCTTTCTGAGGTTTTACCTGCCACGCACTTTGTGCGTTTGATTCGGGGCGTGGTGTTGCGCGATGTGCAGGTCGTTGACATGTCGTTTGATCTATACTGGTTGGTAATCTTTACCCTGGTAGGTTTGTTGGTGGCATCCTTAAGGTTTAAGAAGAATCTGGATTAATAAATTCTGGTTTAGAATTTGTCGAAAACAGGAGTGAAACGTGGCCGAACGTATCCCGCATGAGCCGCTTTTAGAGGTTGAGAAGGTTTTACCTATACTCGATAAAATCCCTATTTTTGCTGGGCTAACCGAGTCTCACCTCTTTAAGGTTTTTCAGCGATTGAAGTTAGTGCGTTACCCGGCAGGCGATACTATTTTTGCCGTAGGTGACTCCGCTTCATATATCTACATTATCCAGACTGGCCGTGTGCACCTAGTGTTCGGCAATGAGAAAAAAATAATTCCAAAGGCTGATTTGGAAGAAGGTGCCTGTTTTGGTGAAACTTCGGTCATTGGTATTCAGCCACATTCGGCCACGGCCATCGCAATAGAGAAAGTGGAGCTTCTTGTATTGTCGGGTGATGCGCTAAGTGAACTCTTTGACGCGGATAAAGAGTTGTTCGCCATATTAATCCTCAATATCGCCCGTGAATCCTGTCGTCGTTTGTACGCCACTAATCACCAGTTAATTGAGTATTTGTCTCGTAACCCTGAAGCACCGGGCGCTGATGTAGAGGGTTATTAAATCTATTGGTCTGGTACCCTAGAAACCGCCGTTGGATCACGAAAGTCCACACAAGCTCTTGCCGCACCTGCGGTTTCTAGGATGATGGCAGCTTGGAGTAATCTCCGAAATTTGCTAGTATCGCGCACCTTTCAAGATGCTTCGCCGTTTTCGTAAGTGAAGAGCTATAGGCGTAGCGCGTCACTATCCAAACGATCCGGTTTGAATTTTCCTCCCATATAATGAGGCCCCGATGTTTAAGCTAATTACATCCGATCAAAATAACGTCAAGAATGACGTGCTGTCAGGTTTTACTGTGGCGCTTGCTCTGGTGCCGGAAGCGGTGGCCTTTGCCTTTGTTGCTGGTGTGGAGCCTATGGTTGGCTTGTACGCCGCCTTTATGATGGGGTTGCTGACGTCTATCTTTGGTGGTCGTCCAGGCATGATCTCCGGTGCGACGGGGGCAACTGCCGTAGTGATGGTGGCTTTGGTGGCCGGGCACGGCGTGCAGTACCTGTTCGCCTGTGTGGTGTTAACGGGCGTGATACAGATTTTGGCCGGTGTACTGAAGCTGGGCAAGTTTATTCGTTTGGTGCCTCATCCTGTGATGCTGGGCTTTGTAAATGGTTTGGCTATTGTCATATTCCTGGCGCAGTTAGGGCAGTTCCAGGTTAAAGATGCCTCCGGTGTAATGGTGTGGATGCAAGGTGAAATGATGGTCACCATGGCGGGGTTGATTGTGGCAACCATGATGATCATGCATTTCTTACCCAAAATCACGACCGCGGTACCATCGGGTTTGGTCGCTATTCTGGCTATTACCTTGGCAGTTGTTGGCCTGGATCTGGAAGCGCGCACGGTTATTGATTTTGTGCGTGATATGCTGCCAGCCGAGGAAGCGGCAACCGCGACACTTAAAGGTGCGCTGCCAAGCTTCGCAATTCCTAATGTGCCTATGACATTAGAAACTTTGACCATCATTTTCCCTTATGCGATTGTGATTGCGGCGATTGGTTTGATTGAGTCATTACTGACACTGAGTCTGATCGATGAAATTACCGGTACTCGCGGTCGTGGTAACCGTGAATGCATTGGCCAGGGTATTGCCAATACCACTAATGGTTTCTTTGGCGCTATGGGTGGTTGCGCCATGATCGGTCAATCCATGATCAATATTAACTCCGGTGGCCGCGGTCGTTTGTCCGGTATTACGGCCGCTCTCGTTCTGTTGGCGTTTATTTTGTTTGGTGCCAAGTTTCTTGAAATGATCCCACTGGCGGCCTTGGTGGGCATCATGTTTATGGTGGTCTTGGGCACGTTTGAGTGGTCATCTTTCCGCGTGATACGTAAGATTCCATTCGCCGATGCCTTTGTGATTGTGTTGGTGTCCGGTGTGACCGTGGCTTATGATTTGGCTGTTGCGGTGGTAGTCGGTGTGATTGTTTCTGCGTTGGTATTTGCCTGGAAGCACGCTCAGTATATTCTGGTGGATACCTACATCGATGAGAAGGGTCAGAAAATTTATGATCTGCGCGGTCCTATTTTCTTCGGTTCGGTTACTAACTTTAAGGCTTTATTTGATGTTGATGGCGACCCTGAAGATGTCGTGATTGAGTTTAAGCGTTCGCGTGTAAGCGATCATTCCGGTTTAGAGGCAATTCAAGCTTTGGCTGAAAAATACGCGGCACAGGGTAAGCGACTTCACCTCCGTCATTTGAGCCCTGACTGTGCCCAGCTATTGAGTAAGGCTGGATCGTTATGTGATCTGGAAGTGAATGAAGAGGAAGATCCACAATACCGTGTTGCAACGGATCTTTTGGCTTAAGGGCGGCTCTAAAAATACACTTTTTTGCGATGGCGGCGTGGCTTTAAATTCTATGCTTTTGGTACTTTCACAAAAAAATCACTATTTTTAGAAGTACCCTAAAGTAAGCTGTTATAAAAAAGGGGGCGTCACAGATTGTGGCGCCCCCTTTTTTAAATTCGAGATTTTCCACAATTTTCCTGAAAGATCCTCAAGCAGTTGTTCTGAGGCTAATGTGGTCAAAAAGAGGGTTGTACGAGTGATTTACTTTGCCTTTTTGATCGACGGCTACTGGCTTAATAATTGATCCACTTGAAAGGTCTCTGAATTTTTGGAAGATAACCCTTCATAATATTGCAGGGTTATCTTCTTTCCGTCTAGGGACCAGATTGCATTTGTGCGATACCTGCCGCCAAAAATATAGTTTAAACGGCTTCCTTCTTTGGCGAGTTCTTCATGGCCAATATTGAGGAGAAATTGGCGATTGTCATCGTCAGAGGAACATTCAGCCAGAAGAAGAATGTCGTCGATTGGGCTAAAAGATATAGGCCTGGTATATAGTATTTCAGTGATTTTTCGGCCGTTTTTCCAGATAACTGTCTTGCCCTCTCCTTCTCCTGGCAGCCTTACGAATTTCGCTAGGAATCCACTGTGAGACTTAATGGTGCCGGCTTCCACATTTTCAATTGTTTTATTTGTCTCATTAACGGGATTCATAGACGTGGTGCTAGCTACAGGGTTGACCTGCTCAGACACAAAAACACACGAGTAGAGAAGTGGGCTAATTAGCAGGCTAAAGAAAATATGTAATTTAGGCATGGTTTTTTTTGGGAAACTCAGGGCTTATTTTTTGGTGTCTGTTTATGTGCTTGTCGATTTTCGGCGATCGTTTGTGTTTAGCGAATACGCGCTTAGGTGATCCGCACGTCAGCATATCATTTAAAAAGACGGGGGAGCATGTTGTCTATCTCTGTAAATATCATGAGGCCTTAGTTCATGACTTCAGCTTAGTCAGCACTCAGTATTCAGTACAAGGCGGGCCATGTTTAATGACAATTCCGTGTTGCGATGGATCTATTGGCTTAAGTCGCTTTTTTTTAATTAGAAATTCCCCCACTTCTTTTTAAAACACGACCTATACTTGATTTACGTTTTAAAAACCGATCAGCGAGGTGCTTATGTCTCTCTCAGCGGCGGTCATATCTTTTTTGGATGAGCGTGAAGCAACCTACGTAGTGTTGACCCACCCCTATTCAGAAAGTGCTATAGATACAGCACGTTCAGCCCGTATATCACCGCGTGAGCTCGTAAAATCTATTGTGTTGTGGAATGGCACAGAATATCTCATGGCCTTAATTCCTGCGGCCTACGTATTGGTGTTGGATCTTATTGATCGTGAAAACCCCGGACGCCATCGATTGGCAACGGAGGATGAGCTGCATATGATGTTTGCCGATTGCACCGACGGTGCCATACCGGGATTCGCCCAAGCGTATAACCTGCCCATGATCTGGGATTACGCTTTACGCGAGCCAGAAGAATTATATTTCGAGGGCGGTGACCACCAAACCTTAATCCGTATGCAGCGTAGCGATGTGGTGCGTATGTTGGATGACTATGATGGTTTGATTATGAGTTGCACGCCCGATCATATTGAGTATTACCAATCCCTTCATTAGCGGCAGCTATTTAGTCGTCTGGCTGCGTCGCTTAAGAGCGCCTACTTTTGGTGCCATACAACAAAATATCTTGCTGCTACAATCTGATATATCTTCTCTTGCTGAACTTATGAACTTGTCGGTGTACCATGTTTCAAACTGTTCGCAAGGAAGAAGGCATAATAAGTAATGAACACCCTCTACTGGCACGATTACGAAACCTGGGGCGAAGTACCTGCTAAGGATAGGCCGTCGCAATTTGCAGGTATTCGTACCGATGAAAATCTTAATATCATTGGTGCACCACTGATGATTTACTGCCAGCCCACCAATGATGTTTTACCAAAACCGGACGCCTGTATGGTCACGGGTTTGAGTCCGCAGGTGGCGTTAGCCAAAGGTTTGCCGGAGCCGCAGTTCATCAAAGCGATTCATGCCGAAATGTCTCTGCCAGGTACCTGTGGTGTTGGTTATAACTCGATTCGTTTTGATGACGAGGTGACGCGGTACAGTTTGTACCGTAACTTCTACGACCCCTATGAGCGTGAATGGCGCAATGGTAATACCCGCTGGGATATTATCGACATGGTGCGCTTGACTAAAGCGCTTCGCCCCGAAGGAATTGTATGGCCACAACATGAAGACGGCCGCCCCAGCTTTAAATTGGAGCATCTCACTGAAGCTAATGGCCTGTCTCATGAAGCAGCACACGATGCGATGTCCGATGTCTATGCAACAATCGCTGTCGCCAAATTAATTCGCGACAAACAACCGGCCCTGTACCAACACATATACGAGCTTCGGCAAAAGCAAAAAGTTTCGTCCATGCTGGACTTAATTAATTGTAAGCCGCTGCTGCATATATCCTCGATGTTCCCCGCTGAAAACGGCTGTGCGGCGATTGTGATGCCGATTGCCGAGCACCCCACCAATAAGAACGGAGTCATCGTTTATAACTTATCCGTTGACCCGACGCCGCTCTTGGAATTAACGGCAGAACAGATCGCCGAGAGAATTTTTGTAAAGACCGAAGATCTTCCTGAAGGGGTAGAGCGTGTACCTCTTAAAGTCGTACACCTGAATAAATGCCCGGTGCTCACCACGGTGAAATTGTTGGATGATTCAGTGGCACAACGACTAAAGATAGATAAAGCATTGTGTGAATCCCATTGGCAAATGCTGCGCGATTCGGTCACGCAGCGGAAAATCCAGAAGAAAGTGCAGCAGGTGTTCAATCAACAAAGTTTTAAAGAGTCCGAGGACCCAGAACAGCAACTCTATAAGGGCTTCTTACAGGGCGCTGATAAGCAAACCTGCGAGCGAGTTCGGCAAGCGGATTTGGCGATTTTCACACAGAATAACTTTGTATTTAAAGATAAGCGTCTGAATGCGATGCTATTGCGTTACAAAGCGCGTTATTTCCCAGAGTCGCTATCAGCAGAGGAAATGGCACAGTGGCAGGAGTGGCGGCGTGAACGATTGTTGAACCCCGCTTATGAAGCGGGCATTACTATGGATGTATTTCATGCCCGTATTGCTGAGTTGCGGCAGGGTCAGCTGACCGAAGCACAACAGCAGTTGATGATAGATCTTGAGCAATACGCTCAGGATCTGATAAAGGGCTTGTAGGAGCTTGCTGCAAGGTGAATTGGCATGTTGTGGCAAGAGAGGGCACCCTGGGGTGTGCAAGCGAACAGCTATCAGAGGCACAATATTCGCCAGCATACCGCAGGGCACCCTCTCTTTCTGCTGCGCAGAAATTCACCTTGGGGCTGGCTCCCACCCTGCAAAATTTGTGAGCAGTAGCCGTAATAACGTAGCGCCATCGGCTGCTCAAGGCTACAATAGCGACCAATTATAAATAGTTAAAAATAAGGGTTTGATTGTGGAATTTACCGGCGCGCACATCTTGTCCATTAATCAGTTCGAGCGAGCTGACATTGAACGGATTTTTGCAGTAGCCGATTCCATGGAGCCCTATGCTCTACGCCGTAAAGTGACTCGCGTGCTGGAGGGTGCCATTCTTGGCAATATGTTCTTTGAGCCCAGTACACGAACCCGCGTCAGCTTCGGTGCAGCGTTTAATTTACTGGGTGGTGAAGTACGAGAAACTACAGGCTTTGAAAGCTCTGCCATAGCCAAAGGTGAATCCCTTTACGACACGGCACGTGTGCTCTCCGGGTACAGTGATGTCATTTGTATGCGTCACCCTATGTCAGGCTCGGTGGCAGAATTTGCCGAGGCCAGCCGTGTACCGGTTTTGAATGGCGGCGATGGTTCCAATGAACACCCTACCCAGGCACTGCTTGATCTATACACTATAAGGCAAGAATTATTCGATAAGGGTCGCAACATTGATGGCTTGCGTATCGCCATGATCGGCGATCTCAAGCATGGTCGTACGGTTCACTCTTTGTGTAAGCTACTCTGTCTGTTCAACAATATTCAGGTGACTTTGGTTTCCCCGAATGAACTGGCGATGCCGGAAAATGTTGTGGATATGCTGCGTGAAGCAGGGCACGAAGTCATTATTTCAGATGATCTGACTCGGGGTATTTCCAGCGTTGATATTGCGTACTCGACGCGCATTCAGGAAGAGCGATTCAGCTCCAAAGACGAGGCTGACCTATACCGTGGTCGCTTCCGTCTCAATCAGTCTATTTATACTAAGTTCTGTGAGCCAAATACGGTCATCATGCACCCGCTACCACGCGACTCCCGCGAAGACGCCAACGAGCTAGACAATGACCTCAACCAAAACCCCAACTTAGCTATTTTCCGCCAGGCGGATAACGGCGTGCTGGTTCGTATGGCACTGTTTGCATTGGTATTGGATGTGGTCGATCAGGTGGACAAGTATTCACGCGATGTGAATTGGTACAGCGGCCGCTGATTGGCTACATCATGTAGCTATAAACACAGATGCTTGAGTGTCTGTAATCTACTGTGACCACAACCGGTCAGTGCAGAGTGGATGATTCTTTTGAAGAGGATTGCCCTTGCGATTGAAACAAACCATCGATTGCTTTGGCCAGTACTTCACTTCTATCCGGTTGACGCAGGCCTGCCAATAGGTGGCTTCTCAGTGCCGGTAAAAACATCAAATCCAACATAATACGGTTAAATGTATCCTGAGAGTGCTGTGCCAGGTGCTCTAAAAATGCGCGGCAAATTTCCGGGTGGGTTAAATCTAAATGACAGCGTGTTCCTATAGCAGCCAACATCTCAATGGATAGCGTTTGTTCAGATTGCAAGAT
>JAUVQU010000189.1 GCA_030597965.1 Cellvibrionaceae bacterium | reverse complement strand
CGCGATTGGGAACAGAGGTGTCGTTGGTCACTCGCGCTCAACGTATTATGCCAAGAGAGGATGCCGATATTGTTGCGGTGGTGCATACACGCTTGGTATCTGAAGGGCTAAACATTTATAGCCAGTGCCGACCGGTTAGCTTTGCTATGAATGCCGAGGGCGTAAAAACAGCAAATTTAACAAGGAGCGATGGCAGCTCAGTTGTTATCGAGTTTGATCAGGTCTTGGTTGCCGCGGGGCGTAAGGCGCGTACAGAACAGTTCTGTGATTTTGATCTGCCGGTAACCGATAAAGGCACATTACAGGTGGACGAATATTTGCGAACCCCCTATCCCAATATTTTTGCCTGCGGTGATATTGTGGGGCCTTATCAGTTTACCCATATTGCTTCACACCAAGCTTGGTACGCTGCGGTGAATGCGTTATTTGGTCGCTTTAAGAAATTTAAGGTGGATTATCGAGTGGTGCCCTGGGCAACTTTTACCGACCCCGAAGTAGCTCGAGTGGGGGTTAGCGAAGAAGAAGCGATAGCGCAGGGCCTCGACTTTGAGGTGACACGCTACGGTATTGATGACCTTGATCGCGCCATAGCCGATGGCGAAGCCGAGGGCATGGTGAAAATAATCACCAAGAAAGGCAGCGATAAGATTTTGGGTGTCGCCATCGTCGGTTATCATGCCAGCGACTTAATCGCTGAATGGGTTTTAGCCATGAAGCACAGCTTGGGGTTGAATAAAATTCTAGGCACCACACATATTTACCCGACGCTGAGCGAAGCCAATAAATACGCGGCGGGGGTTTGGAAGAGAGAACATAAGCCTGAAGGCGTACTGCGCTGGGTGGAAAGATTTCACGAGTGGATGAGAAAATAACTCATTACTCTTCATATATAGAGGCTTTTGCACGGAAGATGATTTCGCTTTCAGGCAAGGTAAAAACGCACGGAATGAGGGAGTTTATATGTATAAATGACCGATTGAGTACGTTTTTAACGCAGCCTGGAAGTGAAATGGCTTTTGTGCAGATGCCTCCAAAAGGAAAAACAAATGACAGTAGAAGCATTAGTCAGCGAGCGTTATGCCGAAGGCGCAAAAGCGGTACAGGAAGCGCTGTGTTGCCCGGTCGATTACGACGCATCGCTGCTTAAAATTTTACCGCAGGAAATTGTTGAGCGTGACTATGGCTGCGGCGACCCTTCACGTTATGTTGAAGAGGGGGATGTGGTGCTTGATCTTGGCAGTGGTGGCGGCAAAATCTGTTACATGGCGGCACAGATAGTTGGAGAACAAGGGCGCGTCATTGGTATTGATATGACCGATGATATGCTGGCGCTTGCGCGGCAATATCAGCCTGAAATGGCCGAGAAACTGGGTAGTGATCGAGTTGAGTTTAAGAAAGGCTTTATTCAGGATTTGGCGTTGGACGTCACCGCGATGGAGGCTTATTTGGCGTCTAATCCGGTCAGTGATGTGGTCAGTATGCAGGCACTGGATGTCTGGAAAAAAGAGCAGCGGGCTAATACTCCATTAATCGAAGATAACAGCGTCAGCCTGGTTGTGAGTAATTGCGTACTAAACCTGGTTGCTCCTGAAGACCGCAAGCAAATGCTGGCAGAGGTGTTCCGGGTATTAAAGCCGGGAGGCCGAGTCGCTATTTCCGATATCGTCTGCGATGAAATAGTGCCTGAACATTTACAGAAAGATGCTGAGTTGTGGAGCGGCTGTATTTCTGGTGCCTTCGGCGAAAAAGAATTTATGGAGGTCTTCCTGGATACAGGCTTTGTCGGTGTTGCCTACGACAAGTGGGAAGCAGAACCTTGGCAGGTCGTAGAGGGCATAGAGTTCAGATCCGTCACATTGATGGCGACTAAACCAGCTAAAACAGAATTATATGATGCGGGGCAGGCGGTCGTTTATCGCGGCCCATTCAGTGAAGTGGCGGATGACTTAGGCAATACTTTTGGGCGGGGAGATAGGGTCGCCGTGTCTAAGCGCACGTATAATTTATTGACCAGTGGGGATTACCAATCTCATTTTATTGGCGTGGAGCCAGCGCAAGAGCAAAACAATGGATGCTTCTGCTTGCCTGCGGGAACATTGCGCTCGGTGGCAGAAACAAAAGGAGGTAAGCATGCCCTTGGCGAGGAGTATGTCGCGGCGGGTTGTTGTTAACGAGTGGCTGTCAGGCATTAACGTTATATAAAAAAGTGGCTTAAATGGCCGCTTTTTTTATGGCGCCCATTTAAATTTAGCTGTGTTGCTTTAAAGAAGGGCGGTGATTACATGAATTCTGCTAGTACCATGTTAAGAAAGCGCTGTCCTTTCGGGGTGGTTTTGAGCCGTTGTAAATCGTTCGCGAGTAATCCTTTTTCCTTTAGTTGAGAGAGTTGTGGCTCAAGATGCTGAAGAGGTAAGCCGCAGCGTTTTTTAAAACTCTCCAATTCAGCCCCTTCGCTGAGACGCAATACGTTCATCGTAAATTCGAGCGGCAGATCTTCGGCGGTTAATACAGAGGTTTCACTGCAAAATGCTTTTTTGGTGTCGAGGTAGTGGTTGGGCAGGCGAGTTTTACGGCGGCGCAGCAGCTGTTGTGTTTGTATGTCGGTGATCTTCCCGTGCGCACCCGCTCCGATCCCCAGATAATCCCCAAAGCGCCAATAGTTAAGGTTGTGTCGAGATTGGAGGTTGATGCTTCCTTTGCGGGCGTAAGCACTGATTTCATACTGTTCGTAACCCGCGTTAGCGAGCAGCTCTTCACCCAGTTGTTGAATGTCAGCCAGCTCATCTTCTACGGGCAAGGTAGGGGGACGAGAGTAATACTCAGTGTTGGGCTCGATAGTGAGCTGATACCAGGAGATATGCTCTGGCTCTAGCGAGATGGCCTGCTGTAAATCCCGCTCGGCGTCTTCTGGGCTTTGCTCCGGCAAGCCATGCATTAAATCCAGGTTGATGTTGGTGAAGCCTGCTTCCCGCGCCATGTGTATTGCCCCGAGAGCCTCTTTTCGACCATGAATCCGTCCCAGACGTTGCAGTTGTTGTTCGTTGAAGCTCTGTATGCCAATGGAAAGTCGATTGACGCCGGCATCGTGGAAACCGCGAAACTTTTTCTGTTCAAAGGTTCCTGGGTTGGCTTCCATGGTGATCTCAATATTCGGGTTAAAACCAATGAGTTCTTCCGCAGAGCGGAGTATTTGATCGATGGCGCTAGGGCTGAATAAGCTGGGTGTACCGCCGCCCATAAAAATGCTCTGCAGTCTTCGGCCCTGGGCAAATTGTTGTTCTTCTTTCAGGTCCGCGATTAATGCGTCGACGTATGCCTGCTCTGGTATCTTTTCCTCGGCCTTGTGTGAGTTGAAGTCGCAGTAGGGGCACTTACGTACGCACCATGGGATATGTACATAAAGTGAGAGCGGCGGTAATTCGAGTCCGCTAAGAGGCTGTGAAGAAGTCATGGCTGATGTCGTTACGCCTGCTGTTCGAGGATTGCCAGCAGTTGACGCATGGCCTTGCCGCGATGGCTGATTTTATTTTTGGCTTCTTTGCTTAACTCGGCTGAGGCGCAATCGTGCTCAGGCACATAAAACAGCGGGTCATAGCCAAATCCGTTTTCACCACTGGCCTGATGCAGGATATGACCGTGCCACTGGTCTTGGCAAATGATGGGCTCCGGATCTTCGGCGTGGCGTATGAAAACCAGAGTACAGTGAAAGTGGGCGCTGCGCTCAGTGGTCACAAATCCAGTGAGGCTGTTTAACAATTTTTCGTTGTTGTCTGAATCAGTAGCTTTTTCCCCTGCAAAGCGGGAGGAATAAATGCCGGGTTGACCATTGAGCGCATCAACCACGAGACCTGAGTCATCTGCAATGGCCGGCAGCCCGGTATGCTGGCAGGCATGACGCGCTTTAATAATGGCGTTCTCTATAAAGCTCAGGCCGTTTTCAACCGCTTCATCGAAGCTGTAATCCGTTTGTGGCACAACGTCAAAACCAACCCCGCCCAGCATTTGCTTAAACTCTTTTAGCTTGCCGGGGTTGCCGCTGGCTAATACTACCTTTTGCATAGTGTTCCTTGTGGTTGAGCTCAATTACCGACTAGCGATCTACGTAGAGCTTTTTGCTGAATTTGACTTCAAAGGGTTGGCTGTTATCGGTTGTCTTTACGTTGATGACAAAGTGCAACACCTCTTCATTTATGAAGCGTAAAGGCGCTAAGTAATACGCGGTGTTTTGTTCTTTGATCTCCATGAACTCCAGCTCTTTACGCTGCTGCATCAGATTTTGGCTGTGGCCGCTGATTATGGCTTCGAGGCCTTCGGTATCACCGTCTTCGCTGCTCTTAATCAGTGCAATGTTAATCAGCGCCTGATCTTTGCCCCGGGTTAGGTTGTAGGTGCTCGCCACTTCAGGAGTGAGGAAGGTGGAGTTAAATACACTGAAATACACTTTGTAGTCGCCAAATTCCTGGTATGACTGCTGATTGTCAGCCATGGCAACAGCGCTAAACAGCAATGGTAATAGCAAAATGAATAGGCGTTTCATAAAGGTCTTCCTTTGTTTTTCACTGTGAGCAATACCTGAGAAAAAAGAACTGGTCACAGAATTTATAATTCTGCATGTAATTATTAGTGTAGTAATAAAGTCGTAAGGTTCCCCTTAAATTTATAGGGGACTGTAGTTGTTGAGAGTTACAGTGTTTTACGCAAATGATAGATGGCGGTTTCGCCAAATAAATTTGGGCGTAAATCCTTCAGTAAGCGACTGATGGGGCGTTCGGCCACTACTTGGCGGTGGACGATATCAAAATGCATTTCATTACAGAGCACCTCGAAGTCTTTGAAGGTGCAAAAATGGATGTTGGGGGTGTCATACCATTCGT
>JAUVQU010000195.1 GCA_030597965.1 Cellvibrionaceae bacterium | reverse complement strand
TTGTTTGGTATTGATTTTAAATGGTTGTTTTTCAACTAATTTTTTTACCAAATTTTTTGGGGGGGGGGGTGTCGTTTTTCCCGACCCCGACCCCTGAATATTAGATCCAAAGCTTAGTTACCTGACGACGCCCACCGTACATAAAGTTCACCAACATGCGGGTGCCCATAATAGCCGTAAACATCGAGGTCAAAATACCGATAGACAAGGTGACAGCAAAACCCTGTACTGGACCAGAACCAATCGAGTACAAGATTACCGCTACAATTAACGTCGTTAAGTTAGCGTCCAAAATAGTAGTGAAGGCCCGGTCAAAACCAGCACTAATAGCGGACTGGGGCGACAACCCATTCTTAAGCTCTTCCCGAATCCGCGAGAAGATCAGTACGTTGGCATCCACCGCCATACCCACCGTTAACACAATACCCGCGATACCCGGCAGGGTAAGGGTAGCGCCCAAAATAGACATACAGGCCAGCAACAACATGAGGTTAAGCGTTAACGCGATATTCGCTGCAAAACCAAAGGCGCGGTAATAAACCAGCATAAACAGCAAAACCAGTGCCAAACCAATTTGAACCGACTTAACACCTAGTTGAATGTTTTCAGCTCCCAATGACGGGCCAATGGTTCGCTCTTCTACGAAATACATAGGTGCAGCCAGGGCACCAGCTCTGAGTAACAGAGCCAATTCAGAGGCTTCTGCAGGATTATCCAAGCCGGTAATTCGGAACTGCACACCCAGCGCACTTTGAATCGTGGCTAAGCTGATAATTTTCTTCTCAACAATCTGCACTGGTGTTGCTATCTGCTCACCCGCCTCATTGATGCTGTAGTCCATACGGGTTTTGTATTCTATAAACAGTACCGCCATACGACGACCCACATTGTTACGGGTCGAACGGTGCATTTTGGTGCCGCCAGCACTGTCCAAGGTGATATTCACCTGTGGCTGGCCAGTATCCCCATCAAAACTGGATTGGGCATTCGCCACATGATCGCCCGAAAGAATTTGCTTCTTCTCTATATCAGCACCCCCATAACGG
This sequence comes from Cellvibrionaceae bacterium, assembly GCA_030597965.1. Taxonomy (GTDB): domain Bacteria; phylum Pseudomonadota; class Gammaproteobacteria; order Pseudomonadales; family Cellvibrionaceae; genus JAUVQU01. The sequence goes on along the minus strand of JAUVQU010000195.1, from coordinate 3,662 downwards.
CGCTTATCTTGCTGACCTCGAAACTCAAATCGCTCTTTACGCGTTACCAACTCGGCGGGTCTGGCTTCCAGTCGAAACTCCAGATTGGCGGTTTTACCGATGATACGCTTTGCTTCGGCGGTGTCTTGCACGCCCGGTAATTGCACAACAATACGGCTGCGCCCCTGACGCTGCACGATAGGCTCAGACACCCCCAATTCATTTACCCGGTTACGCAGGGTTGTTAAGTTTTGACCAACCGCATAATCTTCAATTTCTTTTACCTGCTGCTGACTCATCTGCAAACGCAGAGCAAAGCGCTCGTTTTCCTCAATCTTCTCACGCTGTAAGCTCGGAAATTCTGAACGCACAGTACTGTTAGCGCTATTGAGCAGCTCTAAAGACGCAAACTCAACAGTAATAACATTATTTTCATCCAAAGAGGCCGAGGTATAGTGCGCCTTAGTTTTACGCAACGTCGACTTAACCTCTTTAAAGTCAGATTTCATACGTTTAGCGAAAACAGAGGCTGTATCAACCTCCAACAGAAAGTGCACACCACCTTTCAAGTCCAAACCCAGCTTCATAGGCCCGGCACCCAGGTTCTCTAGCCACGCTGGAGTGGTGGAAGCCAAATTGAGAGCGACAACGTAATCAATCCCCATTGCCTGCTGAATGACCTTCTTTGCCGCCAGTTGCTGCTCACCATCACGCATGCGAATCAAGCCAGTCTTACCCGTACTTTCTTCACCAAAATATTCAATACCGGCCTTATCCAGAGCTGCCGTCGCCATTGAGAGCGCACGGTCATCAATTTGCATGGCCGTGGATTGACCCGAAAGCTGAATCGCAGAATCTGGCTCATAGATATTGGGTAGCGAATAAATAAAACCCAATAACGCAATGAACAGGATCATTAGGTTTTTCCAAAGAGGGTAACGATTTAACATATTCTGATATCCATATGCTCAATGTGTATTTGAGCAATTTCTTATAATTAAAGCGCTGTAGCTTTTTCTGCTACAGCGCCCTCTATCCTATCTTTATGGGGGTTATCACCCCATATTCAAGTTGTATCTGCCAATCATGGGGTCGGAGTCAAAGTTGACTCCGACCCCTCTCATTCTGACCCTTTACTAATCCGCCAACGGAGGAACAGACTTGCCCATTTTTTCATAAAACTGAGCCACAAAATCGTTCAACTCATGGTTCGCAATAGCTTCACGCAAGCCCGCCATCACACTCTGATAAAAGCGCAGATTATGAATAGTATTCAATTGCGACCCAAGAATCTCGCCGCATTTATCCAAATGGTGCAAATAACTGCGAGAGAAATTCTTGCAGGTGTAACAGTCACATTCAGCATCCAGCGGAGCATTATCATACCGGTGCTTGGCGTTGCGAATTTTTAGCACGCCCTCCGCCGTAAACAGGTGACCATTACGGGCATTTCGAGTGGGCATGACACAGTCAAACATATCGATACCGCGACGCACGGCTTCCACTAAATCTTCCGGCTTTCCCACACCCATTAAATAACGAGGGCGATCGTCTGGCATGTTATGGCCCAAATGGTCGAGGATTCGCACCATGTCTTCTTTAGGTTCACCGACCGACAAACCACCGATGGCATAGCCATCAAAACCAATATCGGCCAAGCCAACCAGAGACTCATCACGCAGATGCTCGTACATACCACCCTGAATGATGCCAAACAGCGCCGACGGGTTGTCACCATGGGCATCCTTAGAACGCTTTGCCCAACGCAGTGATAGCTCCATGGAATCACGTGCTTCTTTTTCTGAGGCTGGGTACGGAGTGCACTCATCAAAAATCATGACGATGTCAGAGCCGAGATCGCGCTGCACCTGCATGGCAATTTCCGGATTAAGCTCCACCTTGTCACCATTGATCGGCGAGCGAAAGGTCACACCCTCTTCGGTGATCTTGCGCATTTTGCCAAGACTAAACACCTGAAAGCCACCCGAGTCAGTCAAAATGGGGCCGTGCCACTGGGTAAAATCATGCAGTGTGCCCTTGCCATCGTCGCGCATGGACTTAATGACTTCGGTACCGGGACGTAACATTAAATGAAAAGTATTGCCCAATATAATCTGCGCGCCAACCTCTTCCACATCGCGGGGCGTCATGCCTTTTACTGTGCCGTAGGTACCAACCGGCATAAACGCTGGAGTTTCTACCGTGCCGCGCGGAAACTTTAAACGACCGCGGCGGGCCTTGCCATCGGTGGTATCCACCTCAAACTGCATAAAGCATTCGCGCTCAACAGACACATTGTTGCTTTCAGCATCACTCATGGGCTTCTCTATGTCGCTCATGGCTGAGCATCCTTACAAATCTCGTCCGCACTGGCGTTGTCGTTGCGGGTAATAAACATGGCATCGCCGTAGCTAAAGAAACGGTACTTCTCCGCCACAGCCTCATCGTAAGCCGCCATTGTGTGGCGATAACCCGCAAACGCGGATACCAGCATTAACAGTGTCGACTCCGGCAGATGGAAATTCGTCACCAAAGCATCCACCACCTGATACTGATAACTGGGGTAGATAAAAATATTGGTTTCGCCCTGATATGGCGTTAGCTCACCGCCCTGTGCCGCGGTTTCTAAACAGCGAACACTGGTCGTACCCACCGCAATAACACGACCGCCAGCCGCTTTAGTGGCTTTAACCCTCTCGCACACCTCAGCGTCCAGCTCCATGACTTCGCTGTGCATCGTGTGTTCAAAAATATCATCGACCTTAACCGGCTGAAAAGTACCTGCACCCACGTGCAGTGTCACAAAAGCTATCTCTACGCCTTTGGCTTTTAGGGCGTCTAATAAAAGTTCATCGAAGTGTAAACCGGCGGTCGGCGCTGCCACGGCGCCCTCTTTGCGAGCATAGACTGTTTGATAGCGCTCACGGTCGCCGTCATCATCGGCTCGATCGATATAGGGCGGCAATGGCATATGACCAATTGCCTCCAACACTTCCAGGACTGGCTTATCCTGAGGAAAGGCCAATTCAAATAATGCTTCATGGCGAGCCAAGACGGTCAGCTCTGTGCCATCTTCCAGAATCACCTTGCTATCGACCTTGGGAGATTTACTGGCTCGCGTGTGGGCCAATACGCGGTGCGTATCCAATACTCGCTCTACCAGCACCTCTACTTTGCCGCCCGTGGCCTTCTGGCCATACACCCGCGCCGGAATCACTCGGGTATCGTTGAACACCATCAAATCGCCTGGCTTCAGCCAGTGCAATAGATCGGGGAACTGACCATGCTGTATAGCACCCGTCTCACCATCAAGGCGCAGCAAACGGCTACCCGAACGCTTTTCGGTAGGCGCTCTGGCGATCAGCTCATTGGGAAGGTCGTAATGGAAATCTTGGCGGCGCATAACAACTTATCTAAATACAAAAGAAGCGGGTAAATTTTAAGGGTGCAAGAGTAGCGGAAAACGGGCTCTGTGGCCATTCAACAACCCCCTAATTTCAACTTTTAAGAGAACGGTGGTTGACGCCTCTAAAAGCGCTGATATAATCGCCGCCTGCTTTGATCTGATCCCTTTAGGAATTAAGTGATTTGCACTGTGCCGGTGTGGTGAAATTGGTATACACGACGGATTCAAAATCCGTTGACGAAAGTCGTGGCGGTTCGAGTCCGCCCACCGGTACCAT
>JAUVQU010000020.1 GCA_030597965.1 Cellvibrionaceae bacterium | reverse complement strand
GACATCATCTTCTTCTGGGTTGCCCGCATGATCATGATGACCATGCACTTCATGAAAGACGAAAATGGCAAACCAGAAGTACCCTTTAAAACAGTTTACGTCACTGGTCTGATCCGCGATGAAGCCGGCGACAAGATGTCAAAATCGAAGGGCAACGTGCTCGACCCCATCGATCTCATCGACGGTATTGGCCTGGATGACTTATTAGCAAAACGCTGTGGCAACATGATGCAGCCAAAGCTGGCCGAGAAGATTGGCAAGCGCACCAAGAAAGAATTCGCCAATGGCATCGAAGCCTACGGTACCGATGCGCTGCGCTTCACCCTAGCGGCACTGGCCTCAACTGGCCGTGACATCAACTGGGACATGAAGCGCCTGGAAGGCTACCGCAACTTCTGCAACAAAATCTGGAACGCCTCACGCTACGTGATGATGAACACCGTGGGTGAAGCAGCCCTCGAAGCCGCTGCTGGCGGCAAGGTAACTATTACACCAGCCATGCTGGTTGATTGCGGAGCAAACGGTGAAGCCGTTGAACTGTCCATGGCCGACAAGTGGATCATCAGCCGCCTACAGCAAGTCATTACCACCGTGCGCGGTCACTTCGACCAATACCGTTTCGACTTGGCCAGTCAAGCTTTGTACGAGTTCATCTGGAACGAATACTGTGGCTGGTACTTGGAGCTGTCCAAACCAATCCTGACGGATGACGTCTCTACCGTTGAAGCCAAACGCGGCACCCGTCGCACACTGGTTCAGGTATTGGAAGCCACGTTAAGGTTGGCTCACCCACTGATTCCATTCATCACCGAAGAAATCTGGCAGCAGATTAAAGATCTGGCCGGCTATGGCGCAGCGGGTTTAACAGAGAGCGATGCAGCCGAAAGCATCATGATGGCCGCCTACCCAGAAGCCGATGACTCGCAGATTAACCCTGCAGCCGAAAGCGATATCGACTGGCTCAAAGGTGTGATCGTGAGTGTGCGTAACATTCGTGGCGAAATGAATATTCCACCGTCGAAGCAACTGCCTGTCTTCTTCGTCAACGGCTCCAACAGTGATAAACAGCGCTTAGAAGCCAACCGTCAGTACCTTGCGGCACTGGCATCATTGGAAAGCATCACCTGGCTCAACGAAGGTGACGAAGCGCCAATGGCCGCAACCCAGCTGGTCGGTGAAATGGAAGTACTGGTACCGCTGGCTGGCCTGATTGATAAAGACGCCGAAAGCGCCCGACTCAATAAAGAAATCGACAAGATCAAGAAGGATATGGGCCGCGTCGAAGGTAAACTCAATAACCCTAAGTTCGTCGACAAAGCCCCTGCAGAAGTTGTGCAAAAGGAAAAAGACAAGCTGGCGGACATGAGCAGTGCTGTGGGTAAATTGGAAGAGCAGCTGGAGAAATTGGCGACGCTTTAAAGCGCCATCCCCCGTCATCCCAGACTTGATCTGGGATCCAGAGAAAAGGCCGTATACTAAACAGTGTGCGGCCTTTTTTATGCAAACTACTAACCAGACACCTAAGCCCAGAGGCATCACGCTATGAACAAAGCCTTTATTATCGCCGCCGACAAGATCGTAGATGGCCAAGGCAACCTCGATCATTGCAAAAGTCTAGAGCAAAAAATTCAACAGCTCGGCTTTAATATTCAACAGCTTGAAATAGATCCGTTGCGCGCTGACTGGCACCGCCCCGAGGAAGTAGGTCACTTCCGCAGTGGCTGCGCCCCTATTGAGGCGCTGACTGAAGCGCTGCAATTAATTAATAACGGCGGGAAAGCCGTGGTGATTCACGGCCAGGACCACATTAAATCTGATTATTCACGTGGAGAGCGCCAACAGATGATGGCCGTCTACGGGGCCGACTACCCCCTGACCCAAGCCTACACCGAACTGTCCTACGAGTTCATGCGACAGCACGATCTCAGTGCCGAACAATTTAAACGTATGGCCGCCGCCTTATTTGAAAACCACAAAACCAGCTATCTCGACTATGTAGCCGCAAATGATCTGGATGAAGCTTTACCCGATGAACGCTGGTACCAACCAGTAACCGACCTGTTTCGTGGCGTCGACTGTGCCAATCCAGTGATCGATTTTTGCGGGCGCGTGTTGATTTGCAGTGAATCACTGATGCAGACGCTCGCCATCGATACAAACCAAGCCACCGAAATAAGAAGCGTCGGCTTGGGACGTTTGAATGAGGATGGCAAAGCACAAATTAAAGCCATTGCCGAGTACGCGCATCTACGCCAGGCCTATCAACAAGCCTGCACAGAAGCTGAAGTAGATTTTGCAGCAGCCCTGCAGCAGGGTGAAGCCCTGCTCGACGTTTATACCTGTTATCCGGTTGTGCCTATGGCCTTTCTGTTGCACAGCGGTTTGATTAATAGCCTTGATGAACTGCCTGACTTTTTAGCGAAGCATAAAATCACCGTAACTGGTGGTATGAATCTAGCGCGGGGAGCCTGGAATAATCCGGCACTGAATGGTTTGATTACCATGCATCATCGTTTAATTAACGAAAGTCAGACCTTGGGGTTGGTGCATGGCAATGGTGGACTGGGGTATCGGCAGGGGGCGGCCATTCTTAGCACCGCATAATGTTACTGACTCCGCCCTATTGAACGTATTTTAAAAAAGTGAATCAGCAGACACAAAAAACCCGCAATTGCGGGTTTTTTTTACGAGAAGCTTTACCAAGTCAATTAACGCTGTAATTAATTACCGTAACTCATCAAACGCTGATAGCGCTTCTCAAGCAACTCATCGATATTAACTGCATTCAAACGATCAACCTGCTCAACCAAACGTCCCTGCAATTTATTCGCCATGGCGTCTAAATCACGGTGAGCACCACCTAAAGGTTCAGGGATGGTTTCATCAACAATGCCCAATTTTTCAAGATTGCCCGAAGTCACACCCATGGCCTCTGCGGCCAACGGTGCTTTATCAACAGTTTTCCAAATAATATTGGCACAGCCTTCAGGTGAAATAACAAAATAGGTTGAGTATTGCAGCATATTCAGCTGATCACCAACACCAATGGCCAATGCACCACCAGAAGAACCCTCACCAATCACTGTACAGATAATCGGTGTGCGTAAACGAGACATAACCGCCAAATTCTGAGCAATCGCCTCAGAAATACCGCGCTCCTCAGAGTCAATACCTGGGTATGCCCCGGGAGTATCAATCAGCGTTAACACTGGCATTTTAAAACGCTCGGCCATCTCCATAAGGCGCAGTGCCTTGCGATAACCTTCTGGTTTCGGCATACCGAAGTTACGCATTACTTTATCTTTTACGCTGCGGCCTTTCTCTTCACCAATAACCATCACTGGCTTGCCGTCTAAACGTGCCACACCACCAATAATAGCGGCGTCATCACCAAAGTGACGATCACCGTGTAACTCATCAAAGTCGGTAAACATGCGTGAGATGTAATCGGAGGTATATGGACGCTGAGGATGACGAGCCACCTTTACGACCTGCCAAGGGCTCAAGTCCGCGTAAATGTTCTCGGTCAGCTTAATACTCTTATCGCGCAGCTTAGCAATTTCTTCGCCGATATTAAGATTATTGTCACTACCAACCAACTGCAGCTCTTCAATTTTAGCTTCAAGGTCAGCAATTGGTTGTTCAAAGTCTAAATAATTTGGATTCATAGTAGCGTTATAGCCCTAGATATCATGTTCAAGTTTAGCACCACATAGAGCATCGGAGTCCATCAGCGATGGGCAACCTTACTCGAATGCAACCAGTGAGTCGAATTTTTTGACCCTACCCACAAATGTTTGTATTTAGCACTTATCAGCATTTATCTTCGTACAACATACCCCAATTTACTCCGATAAAGAAGTATTTGAAGATACTAATAAGTTAGCCTGCGATAAAGTATTAGTCCACCCACAAACGGATTAATTGAGTTTCAATACTCTAAGCGTACCTGCTCGCGCCCCAAGATTCCACGCAATGACTCCATCAGCTCATCCACTGGGTGTACTCGCCAATTTGGACCAAAACGTAATTGCCCTTCCGCCGTAGCCATCTGATAATTCAAATTCACAACACAACCCGGTTTTTCCGAGCCCTCGGCCACTCGATAAGGCGTGAGCATTTCTGATAATTGCCTGGTGAACTGATTATCGACAACACGTTTATCTACCTGGATACGAAGCCCTCGCGCCAATTCAACACGGGCATCGGCTAGATCGCGTATGGATTCGGCACTGATTTTTAAGCCACCATTGTAATCATCAACACTCACCTGACCATCAATCACCAACATGGCACCTTTCACCAGCTTCTCCCGATAGGTATCAAAAACCTCAGAAAAAACGGTGGCATCAATTCGACCAGAGCGATCATCCAGCTGCACAATGGCCATATTATCGCCACGTTTGGTTTTGATAACCCGCAAACCGACCACAAGACCCGCAACATGTTGTGTGCTTTTATCGACTTTCAAATCATTAATCCGACAGGAGACTAAGTGCTTCAATTCGCCCTGATACTCTTCTATTGGGTGACCGGTTAAATACAAACCCAACGTATCCTTCTCGCCCGCTAGGCGTTCGCGGATATTCCAACTGCGGGTATTACGAAAATCAGCGTATACGTCCGTGCCGTCATCGCCACTGGGCACCAGTTCACCAAACAAATCTGCCATACCCGCATTGACGTTGGCTGCACTTTGCTCCGCAGCCTTGACTGCCTCCGGCATAGCCGCGTGCATCACGGCCCGGTCATAGTCCAACTCAATCTTTGGACTGATTCGATCAAACGCACCGGAGCGAATAAGTGCATCCAGCGCACGTTTATTCACCTTGCGCGGATCAATACGATCACAAAAATCAAAAACATCCTTAAAGGGGCCGGACGCACGGGCTTCAATAATGCTCTCAATCGGCCCTTCGCCAAGACCTTTAATAGCGCCCAGGCCATAAATAATATTGTCGTCATCATCGACTGTGAAATAAAACTCACCACTGTTCACATCAGGTGGCATTAAGTTGAGCTTCATCTCGCGGCATTCTTCGATAAAAGTCACGACCTTATCGGTCTTGTCCATATCCGAAGACATGGTGGCCGCCATAAAATGCGCCGGGTAGTGGGTTTTTAACCACGCCGTTTGGTAAGACACTAACGCATAAGCCGCCGAGTGAGACTTGTTAAAGCCATAACCGGCAAACTTTTCCACCAGATCAAAAATTTTCATCGCCAGCTCGGGATCTACACCCTCACTCTTGGCGCCATCCTCAAACGTCGAACGCTGCTTGGCCATTTCCTCCGGCTTTTTCTTACCCATTGCTCGACGCAACATATCGGCACCACCGAGGCTATAACCCGCCAGCTCCTGAGCGATCTGCATTACCTGTTCCTGATAAACGATAACGCCATAGGTCGGCTTTAGAATGGGCTCCAATTTTTCGTGTTGATATTTGGCATCAGGGTAGGCAACTTGAGCGCGACCATGCTTACGGTTAACAAAGTCGTCTACCATGCCAGAATCCAACGGACCCGGACGGAACAAGGCCACCAGTGCAATCATATCTTCCAGGTTGTCTGGCTGCAGGCGACTGATCAAATCCTTCATGCCCCGGGATTCCAACTGGAAAACCGCCGTGGTTTTGGCTGCTTTTAACAGCTTGAAGGTTTCAACGTCATCCAATGGCAGATCTTCAATAACCAATGGTTCTTCACCGTGCTTTGCGCGGCGGACATTGATCATTTTTTTGGCCCAATCAATAATGGTCAGCGTTCGCAGACCCAGGAAGTCAAACTTCACCAAGCCCGCAGCTTCTACATCATTTTTATCGTACTGGGTAACAAGACCCGAGCCACTTTCATCACAATAAAGAGGGGAGAAATCTGTCAGTTTGGTAGGCGCAATCACCACCCCGCCCGCGTGTTTACCCACGTTGCGAGTAAGACCCTCTAACTTCAGCGCCATATCCCAAATTTCACGGCCCTGCTCATCACCCGCCAGGAACTCACGCAGAATATCCTCCTGCTCATAGGCGACTTGCAGCTTCATACCCGGATCAGGGGGAATCATTTTGGAAAGTTTGTCCGCCAGACCGTAGGACTTACCCTGCGCCCGTGCCACATCTCGCACTACCGCTTTGGCTGCCATGGTACCGAAGGTAATAATCTGTGAAACCGCATCGCGCCCGTAAGTATCCGCAACATAACTGATAACCTTATCGCGGTTATCCATACAGAAATCGACATCGAAATCGGGCATGGATACACGTTCAGGGTTCAGGAATCGCTCAAACAGTAAATCGTACAACAGCGGATCCAGGTCGGTAATATTTTGCGAGTAGGCCACCAGAGAACCGGCACCGGAACCACGCCCTGGCCCTACCGGAATATCATTGTCTTTTGCCCACTGAATGAAATCCATTACGATCAGGAAGTATCCGGGGAAACCCATCTGCATAATGATATCGAGTTCAAATTGCAGTCGGTCTGTGTATTCCTTTAACCGAGTCTGATAATCAGCGGCTTGGGTATCCGGTAAAATAGTTTCTAAACGCGCAAACAAACCTTCATACGACACCTTCTGGAAAAAGGTATTGGTCTTAAGCATGTCGGCGTATTCTGGCGTTTGTTCTTTGCCCTGCCACTTCGCAACCATTTGAGCCGCCGCCCAGGACTGTAAGGTCTCGTAGGGAATGCGCTGAGCAAAAAAAGGATCCTGTTCAAAATCATCAGGTATCGGAAAGTCAGGCAAATAGTAATTACCCAATTCAATATCGAGGTTACAGCGTTTGGCAATTTCAACAGTATTGGTCAGTGCCTCCGGGATATCCGCAAATAGCTCAGCCATTTCCGCAGGGGTGCGCAAATACTGATCTTCACTGTAGCGGTGCTCACGACGAGGATCATCCAATGCACGCCCCTCACCAATGCACACCCGCGTTTCATGCACGTCATACTCTTCGGTCTTTAAGAAACGCACATCATTGGTCGCCACCACAGGGCATTGATACTGAGCCGCCAGGGCAACCGCCGCATGCAAGTAATCTTCATCGCCGGCACGCCCAGCGCGCTGTAATTCTAAATAGAAGCGGCCGGGAAAATCATACTGCCACTGCACGAGCAGCTCGGCTGCTGTTTCCGTATTGCCATCTAACAGATTGCGGCCGATATTACCCTCACGCCCGCCGGACAAAGCAATCACGCCGTCGGCGTATTCACTGATCCATTCACGAGTAAGGTAAGGGTCACCCAAATACTGCCCCTGCTGATAAGCCAGTGATATTAATTCGGTTATATTTTTATAGCCCTGCTGATTCATTGCCAGCAGGGTAATGAGATAAGGCTTTTCGTCAGAGTTCTTTTTTCTTACCCAGAAGTCGCTGCCAGCAATGGGCTTGATGCCACTGCCCTGCGCGGCCGTGTAAAACTTGATCAATCCATAAAAGTTACACAAATCGGTAATCGCAACTGCGCCCATACCCATTGCTTTTATCGTGGAGACCAGTGGTTTAATCCGCACAACACTGTCATTCAGTGAGAATTCGGTGTGTACACGTAGATGGATAAAGGATTGAGTCATAGAGGATTAACTACTGGCTTCGGTGGTTTTATTTTTATTGGGCAAGAGAGCCATTGGTAATTATTCAGTATCTCTTGTAGCTGTTCAGATTGCGTCCGTATTGTCTCAGAGCAAGGCCAAAAATGTGATTTTACACGTGTAAATGACCATTTTTTAACCAAAAGTAGGGCCTACGAAGGCCGCAGTTATGAGGCAACGCGGGCGTGATCTGAATAGTTACGATCATTCTAACCAAAACGGGGGCTACCCGCATCAACAGATAGACCCCGTATTAGTAAATACTCTTAGCTTACTTACTTATGGGCAGCAGAGAAATCCAACATACGCTGCAACGGCTTCATGGCTTTAATTCTGAGTTCTTCATCCACAAAGATTTCGTTAGAATTAGCTGCATCATTGTCGTTCTTTAAGACGTTCGTCAGGTTATCCAAGGCATTCATGGCCATCCACGGGCAGTTCGCACAACTGCGGCAGGTGGCACCGCTACCGGCAGTCGGGGCGATGATAAATGTCTTCTCTGGGCACAACTGCGACATTTTGTAAAAAATGCCTTCGTCCGTCGCCACAATGAATGCCTGATTATCCATCGTCTGGGCCGCTTTAATCAGCTGCGAGGTAGAGCCGGCTACATCCGCCAACTCAACAACAGCGGCTGGTGATTCCGGGTGCACCAACACAGCGGCTTCAGGGTGCATCTTCTTAAGATCAATAATGCCCTGCGCCTTGAACTCTTCATGCACAATACAGGCACTGTCCCAGAGGATCACATCGGCACCCGTCTGTTTCTGTACATACTCGCCTAAATGTTTATCAGGCGCCCAGATGATCTTCTCACCCTGCGCGTCCAAATGATCCACCACATCCACTGCGATGCTGGAGGTCACCACCCAATCCGCTCTGGCTTTCACCGCCGCAGAGGTATTGGCATAAACAACGACGGTACGATCTGGATGTTGGTCACAAAAAGCAGAAAACTCATCAACAGGACAACCAATATCCAATGAACAGGTCGCCTCTAGAGTAGGCATCAGTATTCGTTTTTCAGGGGTCAGAATCTTAGCCGTTTCACCCATGAACTTAACACCGGCGACAATCAGGGTGTCAGCCTCATGATCACGACCAAAACGCGCCATCTCGAGTGAGTCGGCAACACAACCACCGGTTTCTTCCGCCAGTGCTTGTATCACAGGATCTGTGTAATAGTGGGCAACGATTACTGCATTTTCTCGTTTAAGAAGCGCCTTAATCTCGTCTTTATAGGACTGTTTTTCTTCCTCCGACATCACATCGGAATGAACGGTCGCCAAATGCTCACGCACAACATCGCGGGCGGCTTGTTTGGGATCGGTTTTTACAACTGTCATAACTAACTTCAACCATATGGTGCTTGATAAGCGCGGCATTCTACCACAGGCGCTTGGAATGGCTAAAGGGCAAGATTCATGCCCTGCAGTAATCCAAGCAGAATAGCGTATCGTCCGGCTTTGCCTATAGCCGTCAGCAGTAGGAACAACCAGAATCTCACTCGCATGACACCAGCGATAAACGTGAGTGCGTCACCTCCCACCGGGGCCCAGGCAAGCAGCAGCGACCATACGCCATATTTTCCGAACCAGCGCTGGGCTAGTCCAAGGCCATCAGACTTAAAGGGAAACCATTTTTTATCCTGAAAATGCAACAGGTAACGCCCCATCAACCAATTAACGACCGAACCGAGAGTATTTCCCACCGAGGCCCAAGCCCAAAGCATCCAGGGATCATGTCCGGCAGCCAGTAAGCCTGCAAACACGAACTCGGAATACGCAGGAACCAGAGTGGCGGCTAAAAATGCACTAAAGAAGAGGCCCAAATAAGCATCCATAATCTTTTACCCTATAAACAGCTCTTACCTACTGAACAGCCTTTACCTATTGATAATCTCTAGGCGTTCCAATGCCAGCATTGGCATGCTTAACCAACGCTCTAAACAAAGCCTGTTGACGTGCCTGCTGCGGAATATACTCAGGGTGCCATTGCACTCCTACAAAGAAATCACGGTTGCTTCTTTCTATGGCTTGAACAATACCATTGGGCTCTACTGCACTTATTCGAATATCTTGACCTAAATCTTTAATAGACTGCGTATGCAGGGCATTTACCCGGCAAGAATAAGTCCCGAGTATTGATCTAAGCTGGCTATGTTTAGATATATTTACCACTTTACGAGGAAGGACACTTTTAATATTGCCACTGTCTTCACTGTAGAACCCACCCAAGGTTTGATTGAGGCTGCCACCACAAATAACATTCATCAACTGGGCGCCCCTGCATATTCCCAATATCGGCAGCTCGTTGTACAGAGCGTACTCGATCAATCGTTTTTCCAACTGATCCCGTTCTGGAGCGTAATTCTGACCGCTAGTCTCAGCAAATAAGAATCTGGATATAAAAACCCCACTGGCTATTATCCAGTCCAGCCAGCTTCCGAGACTCAACCTGGGATCTTTATCCCCCCCTTTGGCCATCAACTCCCCGTAATGGGTTGGGTGCACATCACTGCCACCCCCAATGACCAAACCATGAAGCTCATCAGGCTTCAAAGGCTTTAAAGGAGTAATCCTCACCGGAACAGCCCCACAACGTCGAATAGCCCAAGCCGTCATCACCCAGGCAACAAAGCCCCCTTTATCGGGGCCACTGACACCAATATAAACTTTTGGTTGTTTCATCATTGACCTGACGAGAGAAACTTCTGACTAAGCAAAGTCGTCAATTGTGCAGCCCAGCTATGATTAGGTGTAATAGAAAAGTTTTGCTGATGAAGAACCCAGGCATCCATTAACTCATTTAAAAGTACTGGATCAGAAGCCAGGCGTTCAATATACACCCACTGATTCCATGCATGAGCGGGCGTCCAGCCTGGAGAATTGATCCGGCAATCCGGCAACCGGTAATGGAATGCAGGTCGGCCTTTCACCAAATCTTGTTCATCCCGCTTAATTGAGGTTTTAACAGCTTCTGGTAATAGCTCCACAAAAATTGGCAACATATCCAATGGGCGATTACGGGTGGGATTGTGTTTTAGATAATCGTTAATTAATCGAACACGGGAAGGTGAATAGTCCACATCTAGAATAAGTTTCATGTAGGCGGCGGGAAAAGGCGCTATATAATTCGTAAAGAATCGCCGCGTTGTATCGATATTTGAGTACTCAAGAAACCACGCCTGTAGCAATAAAAAGCTTTGTAGATAACGTAACAAGCTCTCGCCTGAATCGGAAACTATACCAATATTAATATGCATACCCAATGCATAAACAACCGAATCCTGAGTTCCTTCAGCGCCTAAATCAGAAAGTGCCAGGGTCAACTCTCCAAGGTCTTCAAGCTGGGATAATTCTATAGGTGCCGTCACCACTTCACAGGGCACCAGATTACGGGTCGCATTATCCAGGTTAACTTCAATATCATGAGCCAAACTGCCCGGCTCAAAATTCACACCCAAATCCACCAGCCAGTTACGGTATTTACCAGACTTCAGTAACTCTGCATCCCGTTCAATTTTAAGACGTCCGAGCCTGGAACCTTCAAGCTCAACTTCAAATGGGCTTAGCACTGTGATGTCACCCCCTAGCGCTCCCTGTAAAGCTTTGGCCGTTTCCCTTACCGGTAGATTACCCAGCTCAAACTCAAAGCCCGCTGCTCTTGGTAAACCAGATTCATTGTTCATGGTTGGTGGCATCAAATAATCAGTAGTCATGGTTCACACAGACCTTCTTTCCTAATATTGATACCTCTGATTCTCGCAGGCTTTCGAGCCACCAGTCAAAGGGCATTGAACTTAATCTGAAAAATTACTGAGTTAAGCTCAAATAGCCTGGTGTGAACTCAGTGGGGGTTATTTTAGCTCTGCACCGCGTAAAAGCTGGCATAAAGGCACCTTCGGTGTCCAAACTGCTGCGCAGTCTGTCGAACCGACCTAAGGAACCAAACACAGTGCGGCGCACTGTTAAACAAAAAAGGCCCACCCGTAAGGGTGAGCCTTTTTTGTTTAAATATGGTGGGCCGTGCTGGATTCGAACCAGCGACCAATTGGTTAAAAGCCAACTGCTCTACCAACTGAGCTAACGGCCCCAGAGGAGGTGCGTATATTAATGATTTATAACGAAAAGACAAGTCTTGAATCAGTAATTTTCACTTATCTTGTAACACAAATAGACTAAGACCGATTGACGCTTCAGCCCCGAGTAAAACAAAGGCCCATAAACGCCTATTATTTAATCGACATACCGGGTTGGATCTGACATACCAGCGTTTTCAAACCCGATTTTACGAAGACGGCAGCTGTCACAGCGACCACAGGCACGACCTTCCTCATCCGCTTGGTAGCAAGAAACTGTCAGACTGTAATCAACACCAAGTTTCGTCCCTTCTTGTACGATGTCGGACTTACTCATCTTCATTAGCGGCGCTTGTATGCGCAGTTTGTTGCCTTCCACTCCAGCTTTGGTGGCCAAGTTGGCCATATCTTCAAATGCTTGCACAAATTCTGGACGACAGTCGGGATAGCCTGAATAGTCAACCGCGTTCACACCGATAAATATATCCTGTGCACCAAGCACTTCTGCCCAGCCCAATGCAATGGCCATGAACACGGTATTACGCGCGGGCACATAGGTGACAGGAATGCCTTCTGACAGCTGTTCTGGCACATCAATCGAAGTATCTGTTAACGCCGAGCCCCCAATAGTCCCCAAGTCCAGCTTCACCACCTTGTGCTCAACTGCGTTCATGGCTTTCGAAGTACGCTCAGCGGCTAACAGCTCTGAACAATGACGCTGACCATAGTCAAAACTCAGCGTATAACAGTCGTAACCCTGATTTTTAGCCATGGCGAGAACGGTTGTTGAATCCAACCCTCCGGACACCAATATCACTGCTTTTGCTTTACTCATTTATCTAAACCTTCTACCACCGCGGCTATTAATGGCCCGGTGCATCACTCCAAAGTAATTTATGTAACTGTAATTGAAAACGCACCGGCAGGTTATCCTGCACCACCCAATCAGCCAGTTCCTTGGCATCTAATTGTCCAAAACTTGGGGAGAACAACACCTCACCCGCTCGCTCAGCCAGTTTCAGCTCATCAACTTTAAGACGTGCCCAGTCATAGTCTGCCCGGCTACAAAGCACAAATTTCACTTGATCCAGCTGATTTAGGCGTGGGATATTCTCATAAAGATTACGTGACGACTCACCAGAATCAGGCGTCTTTAAATCCACAACCCGGCTCACCCTGGCATCCACCTGATCAATAGGTAGCGCACCACTGGTTTCCAGCGATACTTCGTAGCCTTCATCACAGAGAGCGCTCAACAGTGGCAAACAGTTAGGCTGAGCCAGTGGCTCTCCACCGGTGACACAAACATAGCGAGGCTTATAACTGGCCACTTCAGCAAGAATCTCATCCAGGCTTTTACGTTCACCACCAAAAAAGGCGTATTCAGAATCGCAATATTGGCAGCGCAAGGGACAACCCGTCAGGCGCACAAAGACCGTTGGCAAACCAATGGTTTTAGCCTCACCCTGAAGGGAGTAAAAAATCTCTGTAATACGTAATGACGCTTCGGCCATAGGTCAATCACCCGCTAAGAAAACTCAAACAAGAGTCGCTGAAAGCGCGGATTCTACCTGAGCCGTATGTCAGACACAAAAAAGCCCCATTACGGGGCTTTTCGATTCCAGCTCAAATTCAAATATTTTGGCGTTACTACCAGTTCTTGGCTATAAAATCATTGGCCAAGCGCGCGGCATTACCACCCGCTGCCACGGCTTGATCCATGAAGCTTCTGGATTTTTCTATGTCACCCATACGGTGATGTAAAATGCCTAATTTATATATGGCATCCGGCGCCTTGCTACTATCAGGGTAGTTTTCGATCATGCGGGCAAAGCGCTGTCGTGCCGGCTCAAGATCACCTTGCATCAGGTAAATCTCACCCAGCCAATACTCACTGTTAGCCGCATAACGGCCATTGGGGTAATCGCGCAGGTATTCATTAAAACCCTGAATCGCACCGGGATAATCTTTTTTGTTCAAAACCAGATCAATCGATGCCCGATAGCGCTTCACTTCTGACTCGCTGGTCGCTGTAGCAGGTGCGACTACTGGCGCCGTCGAATTCGCCCGAGGAACATTGACCGACGGAGAAGCCGCTGCAGTAACACTAGGTGTAGAGGCTTCAGGTAATAACGGAGTAGCTATAGAAGTATCGGCAGGTGTGGTTACCACTGGCGCTGACGCTGAAATACGGCGATCAAGATTTATATAATCATCAAGACGCTGTTTTTTAAGCCGCTTTATTTGATAACCCTGCTCCTCCACCAATCCACGGAGTGTTTGCACCTCTCTTTGCATAATCTGCAACTGATAGAACAGCTCACTGGTTGAGCCCTGAACCGTCTGTTGTTGAGGTGTGGATTTAATAAGGCGGTTGCGCGAGTCAACGATCAGAACTTCTGCCTGAACCGACACAGCAGAAATAAAGACCGCAGCACCAAGTACTGCGGTTAAAAGCTTACAATTTAGCATTTTTTACGGTTACTTTAGCTCAACACGACGGTTTTTAGCGTAAGAAGCTTGGCTGCTACCGGTCATGGCTGGGTATTCTTCACCATAGCTGATCGCCTCAATCTGAGAGCGGCTCACACCTTGCAGAGCAAGAAAATCACTCACAGCATTAGCACGACGCTCACCCAAGGCAATGTTGTACTCGCGAGTACCACGCTCATCGGCATGACCCTCTAAACGAACCTCTGCACCTGATGCTTTAATTTTTTCAGCGTGAGTAATTAGAGCTGCACGGGATTCAGAGTCAATCACAGCGCTATCAAATTCAAAGTAGAACACGGTATCCGATTGCATTGCGGTGTCACCTGATGCATTAAGATCAGATCCCTGAGCTGATCCAGTAGTCACTGAAGAACCACCGCTCGCACCACCGTTAATTCCTGAAGCAGCGCTGCTATCAGTTGCAGTATCTGTGCTTGAACAACCCGCTAATACCACCATAGCCAAAGCCAGGCCCAAACCATTTTTGAATGCTTTGCTCAACATAATAAACTCCTAATTGCATTTTTTTAGTTATTCGTAATAAGTGTCGACTTAATTCGTTAAAAATAGGGAGACCAACTGGGCTCCCTTACATCACCCGCTTTTGACGGCAAGCGAAATTTCACTCCAGCGTCTAATGAAACGGCTGCCAGTATACCTTTGCCCTGATGTTTTGTTGCGTACATTAGCATAGCGCCATTGGGCGCAATGCTGGGCGACTCATCAAGGTTTGTTTCTGTTAACACACGCATGTCGCCCGTCGCCAAATCCTGCGTAGCAATATGGAACACCCCGTTAGAGCGGTGCACTATCACTAAGGTTTTGCCGTCGGGAGAAACACGCGGACGAGCGTTATAATCACCCTCAAAGGTTAAGCGTTCGGTATGACCACTGGCAAGTGTTACTTTATATATTTGCGGCCTTCCGCCTCTATCTGAGGTAAAAACTATACCTTTTCCATCAGCTGTCCAGTTTGGTTCGGTATCAATCGCATAATGCCGAGTGACTCTTGTGAAAGAACCTGTAGCCAAATCCAATGTATAAACTTCTGGATTACCATCTTTAGAAAGCACCAATGCGAGTTTTTTCCCATCCGGTGACCACACGGGGGCACTATTTAACCCCTTAAAGTTTGTTAGCTGCACACGCTTAGCCGTTGCCACTTCCTGACGAAAAATAGCAGGCCTGCCTGTTTCAAATGAGACATAAACAATCTCGCGACCATCCGGGGACCAGCTTGGGGACATCAACGGCTGTCTTGATTCCAGTAACAGCCTAGGTCGCGCACCATCAACATCCGACAACATCAATCGATAAAGCTTATTGCCACCCAGCGCCTCAACGTAAACCATCTTCGTAGAAAAGGCTCCTCGAATACCGGTAATGAGCTCATAGACTTTATCACTGGCATAATGGGCCAGATCACGAAGCTGCCCTTTACCCGCGTCCACACTCTGACGCAGCACTTTCTTCTGTGCGAGCACATCATAAACCTCGAAGGTGAGCTGATAACGGCCATTGCGCATTTCCATATCGCCCAATAATAAATACTCCGTACCGAGTGCTCGCCAATCACGATAAAAGACTTCTGCCTGACGGTGAGGAAAGGCCAACATATCGTTTTGATCTATCGGTCGAAACTGGCCGCTGCGCTGTAAATCTTGCGCAATAATATTCGACACATTTTCCGCTAGCGCACCGCCACCCCAGCCAAAGGGCACCACAGCAATAACTGTCGGGTTATCGACACCCTGTGTAATTTCGATGGTTAAATCAGCGCGGGCACCATTGGCCAGCAACACCAAAAAGAATAAACACACTAAACGCACAACACTCTCCTACTTCTTCAGCGGATATTTTACTTATCTACTGACGCAAATCCTGCGGATTGAATTCCAAATTAAACTGACGAAAGTACTTTTCAAAGATACGGCTTTCCATCCCAGAAAGATCGAAGCGCTCAGCTTTTTTCACCGCCTGTTCGGCCGATCGATCAAAGGCTGAATTACCACTGCCCTTAATCACACTGACATCAATGATTTCACCGGTAGGTATCAATTGAATTTTCAATAAACACTTCATCCCATTACGAGCAGACGGAGGGCGACTCCACTTACTCTGAACTTTATTACGTATATTGCCTGAAAAACTCTGCGCAGCGACAGCATCCAGCTCAGCCTGCAGCAACAGTTCTTCTTCCGCCAAGGCATCAGCAAAAGCCTGTTGCTGTTGCTGCTCAACCAATATTTGCTGCTCTGCAAGCCGATTTTGCTCTTCCTGTAATTGATGCGCTTTTTCTACTGCCAGCGCCTTGGCTTTTTTATCGGCTAACTGTTTAACCTTTAGCGCTTCGGTTGCTTTTTTCTTTTGAGCTATCTGCCGCTGCTTTTTTACCTGCAATTGCTTAAGACGCTCTTGCTCATGACGCTGAGCCGCCAAATCCACCTTCTTCACAGACTTTTTAATTTTTTTCGGCGCCGCCTTTTTTGGTGCCGTTGGTTTAAGCGCTACCAGTTTGGCCTCGACATAATTCGGCATTACCTTGCGCGGTGTTACCAATGAGGACTCCCAACCCCAACCGACAATAATTAAAATAAAAGCATGTAAAAGTACGCTCGCCATAACGGGCATAAAGCTGTCGCTATGAAGGAAAGAAATCGCATATTGCTTAGTCGTTGTTACGTAGTTCATAACATTAACGTGGTGGTTCAGTGGCCATACCCACCGAGGGCGCACCCGCTTTTTGTAACTCAGTCATAAGGGTAACCACTTTGCCGTACGGCACCTGAGCATCGCCCCAAACAACAACAAATGTACTGGGCTTATTGCGCAGTACTTTGGACACGATACCGGTAATCTCAGACAAAGGTTTAGGTTGTTTTTGATCTCGCCCTAGATTGATGTAATAGCTTCCATCTTTTTTAACGGAAACAATCAAGGGTTCATCATCTTTATTATCAATTGGCCCAGAAGGAGCCTGGGGCAAATCCACTTTGACACCCTGCATCAGTAATGGCGCGGTAACCATAAACACAACCAGCAACACCAACATCACATCAATGTAGGGAACCACATTGATTTCTGCCATTGGTTTCTTAGTCACTTTGCGGCGAAAGTTTCCTCTCATTTTTTATGCTCCAGACTTTCGCTTATTTTGTGCTGTGTACTTGTCGGTGCAAAATCGCAGAAAACTCTTCGGCAAAGGTTTCATAATTATTTGCCAGGGTTTCCGCCGTTGCAGAGAAACGGTTGTAAGCCAGCACTGCCGGGATAGCCGCAAAGAGCCCCATTGCCGTTGCCACCAAGGCTTCTGAGATACCGGGAGCCACCGTCGCCAAGGTCGCCTGATGAACATTCGCCAAGCCACGGAAGGAATTCATAATTCCCCACACAGTACCGAACAGACCTACATAAGGGCTAACAGATGCCACACTCGCTAAAAAAGGTAAATTCAGATCCAGTTTTTCTTCTTCGCGAGCAAGCGCTACGCGCATTGCTCGCTGCGCGCCCTCCATTACCGCATCAGGGTCTGCATCTATTTGCTGACACAAACGCGAAAACTCTTTAAACCCTGCGTAAAAAATACTCTCAACGCCATCCAGTGAACCACTGCGGGTATTAGCCTCTTTATATAACTGGCTGAGGTCGACGCCAGACCAAAAGGTCTCCTGGAAAGCAGTAGAAGCCTTCTTAGCTCGGTGCTGATATTTACCACGCTGAAAAATCATGACCCAGGAGACAATTGACGCCAGAAACAACAAGAACATAACCGCCTGTACCAGAGCACTGGCGTCCATGATTAGACTGTAAATAGATAGGGGTTCCGCCTCAGGCATAATCTCGATCATCCTTCATTATTTGCATTAAAATTTTAATTGACTGTCAGTGCGTCAACAAGATGACAAAAGCTACTTAATAGTTCGCTCTAAATCTTCACGCATTTGCACGGGCATTGGCGCCGGGCGCATGGTGGACTGTATGACGCAAGCCACTTTGATCTCAGCTTCACATAAGAGTTCATCGCCACGAAAAATTTGCTGATGAAACACAACATAACTACGCGCCAACCGACGAATAGCTGCTGTCGCTGTTAATAGATCGTCCAGTCGCGCAGGGCTGCGATATTGAATATTCGTCGAGTGCACGACCAGCAACTTACCTTCGACCAGCACAGCGGGCTTATCATACCCTAAACCGCGCATAAACTCGGTACGCGCACGCTCCATAAACTTCAAATAATTGACGTAATAGACAATGCCGCCGGCATCGGTATCTTCGATGTAAACACGGATAGGAGTTTTAAACTGTGACATTGCGGCAGGCTTCTGTTGATCGACTAAAAAGTGTAGCGGTTTATTCACCGCCCCCTATTCACCACGGAGGTGTTTAGGTAACTCTAAGCCAAAATGCTCGTAAGCCATAGGAGTAACGACACGACCACGTTGAGTCCGCGCCACATAGCCCTGCTGAATAAGATACGGTTCGATGACATCTTCAATGGTATCACGCTCTTCGCTGATGGCAGCGGCAAGGCTTTCAACACCGACGGGACCGCCTCCGTACTTTTCCATCATCGCCAAGAGTAAACGTCGGTCCATATGATCAAAACCGCGCTCATCGACATTGAGCATATTCAAAGCACG
>JAUVQU010000103.1 GCA_030597965.1 Cellvibrionaceae bacterium | reverse complement strand
GTGGCCGGAGGCGTGATGACCGCTTTACTGGATACCGCCTGTGGTTATGCCGCCTGCACTACACTGAATTATCTGGCGCTGACACCTACCATCGACTTGCGTATTGACTATATGCGTCCGGCTGAACCGGGAAAGGCTATTTATGCGGAGGGGGAGGTGTATCGCACCGCTTCCAATGTGATCTTTACTCGCGGCATTGCCTATCAAGAGGATAAATCTAAACCGGTGGCTCACGCTGTTGCCAACTTTGCGGTGATGGGATCGGAAACCTTTGAAGATTTTCGCCAATATATCACCGAAGCTTATCAGCAATTAGGGCTGTCTTTATGACGTATGCAAAGAGTGGTGTCATGCCTTTGCTCAAAAAGGCGCATGAAGCTGGGGACCCTGACATCCTTATCGATAAAATTCCTTACGCTCAGTTTTTGGGTATTCAATCTCAGGTTGACGGCGATAAAATCACGTTCCATTTGCCGCCAAAAAAAAGCAATGTCGGCAATCCAATGTTACAAGCTATTCAGGGGGGAGCCTTAGGCGGATTTTTAGAAACATCTGCGCTGCTGCATTTAATGACATCCATGGATATGAGCTCGGTACCCAAGGTGATCGACTTCAGTATCGATTACGTTCGAGCGGGCTTGTTTAAAGACCTTTATGCTGAATGTCAGGTCGTGCGCTATGGTCGTAAAATGGTTAACATTGGCATTGTAGCCTGGCACGATGATCGCTCTGTTTTGATTGCCCGGGCACGTGCACAATTTCTAATTAGTTAATGTTCGCCAGCAGGGCTGGCTCCTACAAGGTAATGCATAATCGTAGGAGCTCCCTTAAGAGGGCCTACTTTTGGTGCCCCAAGGTGAATTTCTGCAAAGCAGGAAGAGAGGGTGCCCTGGGGTATGCAAGCGAAGTTGAATCTATTTCAGCAAAAAAATAGGTAAGAAATCCGACATAAGCCTTGAAATCATCTTCTCGAACCCAATCTCTCTTAACATGTGAAGGGCGATGCCCTTATGACTGGCGTCTGCCAGAGTGTTTAATAATTAAAGTTAAGAGGCTTGTATGACCGTCACTGCCAATAAAGAAACCCGCGGGTTCCAAACTGAAGCTAAGCAATTGCTTCATTTGATGATTCACTCCCTTTATTCAAACAAAGAAATCTTCCTGCGTGAGCTGGTATCCAACGCCTCTGATGCCGCGGATAAGCTGCGTTTTGAAGCACTTTCAAACGATGGCCTTTACGAAGGTGATTCTGAGCTAAAAATTCGTATTGATTTTGACAGTGAAGCCAAAACCATCACCATTGCCGATAACGGTATTGGTATGAGCCGCGATGATGTGGTTGAGCACTTAGGTACCATTGCCAAGTCGGGTACGGCTCAGTTCATGAACAACCTTTCTGGGAACGACAAGAAAGACTCGCAGCTGATTGGTCAGTTTGGTGTGGGTTTCTATTCGGCCTTTATTGTTGCTGACCGTGTTGAAGTATTTACCCGTTGTGCAGGTGCTCCAGCGGCAGAAGGTGTGCATTGGGATTGTAACGGCGAAGCTGAGTTCACCGTTGAAAGCGTAGAGCGTGAAGCCCGTGGTACTGAAGTTGTATTACACCTAAAAGCCGATGCCACCGACTTTGCCGATGGCTGGCGCTTACGTTCGATTATTAAGAAATACTCAGATCACATTGCGATACCAGTCATCATGCAGAGCCAACCTATGCCGGCCGCTGAAGGCGAAGAGCAGGAAGAGCCGAAGGACGAAGTGATTAACAGTGCTACAGCCATGTGGACGCGCTCTCGCTCAGAAGTAAGCGACGACGAATACAAAGAGTTCTATAAGCATTTATCCCACGATTTTGCTGATCCAGCAAAATGGAGCCACAACCGTGTGGAAGGTAAGTTGGATTACACTAGCTTGCTCTATATTCCCGCTAAAGCGCCTTACGACATGTATAACCGTGAGGCGGCTCGTGGTTTGAAATTGTACGTGCAGCGTACCTTTATTATGGATGACGCTGAGCAGTTCTTACCTCTGTACTTGCGTTTCATTAAGGGTGTGGTGGATTCGAATGATCTCTCCCTTAACGTATCGCGTGAAATTCTGCAGAAAGACCCAAACATTGATGCGATGCGTGCGGCGTTGACCAAGCGCGTTTTGGATATGCTTACTAAGATGGCCAAGAACAAGCCAGAAGAGTACGCCACTTTCTGGAGTGAGTTCGGCGAAGTGCTGAAAGAAGGTCCTGCTGAAGATCAGGGGAATAAGGAAAAGGTTGCTGGTTTAATCCGTTTTGCATCTACACATAATGATACTGCTGACCAAGACCAATCGCTGGATGCTTACATTGAACGTATGCAGGAAGGTCAGGAGAAGATTTTCTATGTTGCTGCTGAGAACTTCAATACAGCTAAAAATAGTCCGCATCTAGAGGCTTTACGTAAGAAGAATATCGAAGTGCTGCTGTTATCCGATCGCATCGATGAGTGGCTGATGGGCCACTTGGCGGAATACAAAGACAAGCAATTTCAGGATGTTGGTAAGGGTCAGTTGGATCTTGGTGAGCTTGATACTGAAGAAGATAAGAAGGCTCAGGAAGAGTCTGCCAAGCAGAATGAAGACTTAACCAAACGTGTTAAAGAAGCATTAAATCAACGTGTTGCTGAAGTACGTGTGACCAATCGTTTAACCGAATCTCCTGCGTGCATTGTGATTGCCGAAGACGATATGGGCGCGCAAATGCGTAGAATCCTGGAGCAGGCGGGTCAGGAGTTACCGGAATCTAAACCTACGTTCGAGCTGAACCCTGAGCATCCTTTGGTCCAGAAGTTAGATAAAGAGTCTGATGAAGATCGCTTTGCTGACTTGACCAATATCCTCTTTGATCAGGCAAATTTGGCAGAAGGTGGGCAGTTGGATGACCCGGCTGCGTATGTTGCTAAGTTGAATAAGTTGTTGCTTGAGCTGAGCCATTAAGGCTGTTCGCTTGCATACCCCAGGGCACCCTCTCTTCCTGCTTTGCAGAAATTCACCTTGGGGCACCAAAAGTAGGCCCTCTTAAGGGAGCTCCTACAGGGCATTGAAGTTGTAGGAGCCAGCGCTGCTGGCGAAGATTTTACAAAAAGCCCGTGTTTTTAATGCGGGCTTTTTGTTTCTAGGGTTTTGCTTAGGGCAATGCTTCCCTATAATCAGTTTAATTGCTCATTTTTGAGCGTCATGACGATAATGAAAATATGTCTGAAAAAACCAGTGAATTAGTCGTTTCAGTATTGGGTGGTGGTAGCTTTGGTACGGCCATTGCCAATATCATCGCGCTTAATGGTCACAAGACCTACCTTTGGATGCGTGATGTAGAGCGTGCAGAGTTGGCTCAATTCGAGCGTGAGAATCATCAATATTTACCAGGGCACAAATTATCTGACGGATTGATTATTACTTCTGATCTTGAAGAGGCAGTAGCTGTCAGTGATGTGGTGTTCTTATCTGTTCCAAGTAAATCTTTCCGCGAAGTAGCAAAAAAAGCCGCGCCTTTATTGCGCCCCAATGCAATTGTTATCAGTACAACCAAGGGTATTGAGCCTGGTGGCGGTTTTACCTTGATGGGTGAAATTCTTGATCAAGAGTTCAAAAACGCCCGTATTGGTGTAGTGAGTGGGCCTAACTTCGCCAAGGAAATTGTACAGCAGAAGCTGACTGGTTCCGTTATCGCGAGTGATGACGAATCCGTCATTAGCTGTTTGCAGGAAGTCTTGTGTTCAGAAACATTCCGCTTGTATGCAAATGAAGATCGCTACGGTGTTGAGTTGGCGGGAGCGTTAAAAAATATCTACGCTATTATTTGTGGCTTTGCCGAAGCCTTGGGTTCCGGCAAAAACACCATGGCTATGATTCTGACGCGCAGCCTGGCAGAAATGGGCCGTTTTGCTAAAGAGCAGGGCGCAGACCCCATGACTTTTTTGGGTCTTGCCGGGGTGGGCGATCTTATTCTGACCTGTACCTCCGATTTGAGTCGAAACTACCGTGTTGGCTACGCTATTGGTGAGGGGCAAACACTGGATGAGGTTGTAGAGAGCCTTGGGCAGGTGGCCGAAGGTGTTAATACCGTTCGGGTCGTTAAACATAAAGCGGATGAGTTGGGTGTTTATATGCCGTTGTTGACTGGCTTACACGGTGTTTTGTTTGAAAATTGGCCTGTTGATAAGGTGGTTAAAGGCTTGATGGTGGCTGAGCAAAACCACGACGTTGAATATTCAAGGGGCACTAAATGAGTGAAGAAGTAAAAACTAATTTATTATCCGCGGAACACTGGATGCGCTTTATTTTTATGGTGGTGTTCTTTTTGTTGCTTGAAGTGGCAGGGATGGTGATTGGCGCGGTGGTTGTGCTGCAATTTTTGTTTTCTCTCTTTACCGGTTCCGACAATCAAAAGCTACGAGACTTTGGCCGCTCTCTGTCGACCTATATTCATCAGTCGCTGAAATTTCTCACCTACAACAGCGAAGAAAAACCTTTCCCTTTTTCAGACTGGCCGTCATAAGCTGTTTTTATTCGGTCAGTAATAAAGTCGCGTCTTTTATGGGTGCTTCTAAAAATAGTAACTTTCGTGCGTTGGCAAGGAAGGTTCGCACACAGCGAACGGAGTATATATTGAATATGTGGCTGAACGAGCACGAAGCTGTCGAAGCCAGAGCGCAAAAATGAATTTTTAGAGGTGCCCCATTATGCAGTTGTTTGTTTTACGACATGGCCAAGCTGAGGGGTACGCAACATCGGACTCTGCACGCAACCTCACTGAGCGTGGAAGATCTGACACGATACAAATTATTACATTCCAAAAAGACGCGCTAGCTGGTGTAAATTGTATTTACGCCAGCCCCTATAATCGCGCCCAACAAACAGCAGTAATCGCTGCTGAAATTTTAGGTTTGCCGGTCCAAACCTGTGACGTTATCACCCCTGAACATTCCGTTCGTAATTTACTAGGGTTTCTTGAAGGTTTGCCTTTAGATCCTGATTTGTTCAGTACGACTCAAGTACCGTTGTTAGTCAGTCATCAACCCTTGGTCGGCAGTTTTGTGGATTGGTTTTGTGGTTTTGAGCGAGGCGGAAATGTGATGGGAACCAGTGCGCTGGCCGCCATTCAGTA
Source organism: Cellvibrionaceae bacterium (assembly GCA_030597965.1). Taxonomy (GTDB): domain Bacteria; phylum Pseudomonadota; class Gammaproteobacteria; order Pseudomonadales; family Cellvibrionaceae; genus JAUVQU01. The sequence continues at coordinate 2,961 of JAUVQU010000103.1, read as the reverse complement.
CGATGTATTAGCCGGTGCTTGCGGTGATTTAATTTCACTTACTCAGCCTTAAAGGCATATCTATTCATGACAACCGCAATTGATGCATTAAAAGATGACTTGTCGCGACCACAGTTAAGTTTTGATGTGGACGGCCTTACGCTGAAGGCACAGCAGTGGGGTGATCCTGACGGTGAGCCAGTACTGGCTTTGCACGGCTGGCTGGACAACAGCGCTAGTTTTTATCGTTTGGCTCCGTTATTGAAAGGTTTAAATATTATTGCACTGGATATGGCGGGTCATGGTTTCAGTGATCATCGTCCAGGTCGTCGACCTTATAATATCTGGGAAGATGTCAGTGAAATCATCAGCGTTGTAGATCAGTTAGATTGGGATACCTTTTCAATGTTAGGCCATTCCCGCGGAGCGATTATGAGCATGCTGACGGCGGGTGCTTTTCCTGAAAGAGTAAAAAGAATTGGTTTGATTGAGGGAATGTGGCCGCCAGCTGTGTCGGCAGCAGATTCTCCGCAACAGCTGGCGCAATCTATACGCGATAGTCTACGGGTCAGAAAGACTAAAGTTTATGAATCGATTGATGATTTGATTACAGCTCGCATGAATGGACGTTTCCCTTTGTCAGAAGCCTCAGCTAACGCGTTAACGAAACGAGGCTATAAGAAAACTGATGGCGGCTATACATGGAGTACTGATGCCAGCTTGATGAATGCGTCTGCCTTCAAGTTGACAGAGGAGCATATCCAAGCATTTATAAAACGCATTACCATGCCGGTTCAGCTTATTGCCACAGGCGAACGTTTGGATGCAAAAACCACTATACTTCCAGAGTTTCTCGAACATTTTAAAGCATGTGAATTGATTGAGTTGAAAGGCACCCATCACCTGCATATGGAAGAACAAGCGGATTTGATGGCAGGTCGACTCAATACTTTTTTACTGGGTCGTTAGTTATCTTTCATTAGAAGTCCTCCCGAACTATCTTGCTCAGTAAGAGTCAGACTTTTCAGTGGTCAGAGTCTTAGTTTAGCCGTTATTACTTAGATAGGTGGATCAGATGAAAGATATGAGCATGGATCAATTGCAGCTGTTAGCTCAAACAGTGATCCAGTGGAGTGCTTTGCTGTTCGTGTTTTTCTTGGGTGTCGGCGTACTCATTCTGCTGGTTATTTATTTACTGGATAAAACTCAAACCTCTCAGACCATTCGTCGTAATTATCCTATTGTTGGTCGTTTTCGTTATATCTTCGAACATATGGGTGATTTTTTTCGCCAGTACTTCTTTGCGATGGATCGTGAAGAATTACCTTTTAATCGTTCCGAACGTTCGTGGGTTTACCGGGCGGCCAAGAACGTTGATACCACCCTTGCTTTTGGTTCTACGCGACCCTTGGATCACAAAGGCGATGCAATCTTTTTAAACAGTCCGTTTCCTACCTTGTCGCAAGATGTGGTTGAACCACGCCCCATTACAGTTGGTGCCGGCAGCTGCTTAAAGCCATATACCACAAAATCAATCGTGAATGTTTCTGCTATGAGTTACGGGGCCATCTCAAAGCCTGCGGTCTTGGCGTTATCTAATGGTGCCAGAGAGGCAGGTATCTGGATGAATACGGGTGAAGGGGGATTATCGTCTTATCACTTGGCGGGTGGTGGCGATATTGTTTATCAAATTGGTACGGCTAAGTACGGCGTGCGCGGTGCTGATGGCAAGTTATGCGATGACAAGTTACAAGCCATTGCAAAGCATGAACAGGTACGTATGTTCGAAATTAAACTGAGTCAGGGTGCTAAACCAGGAAAGGGAGGCATATTGCCTGCTAACAAAGTGACAGAAGAAATCTCCCGTATACGGGGCATCCCAAAAGGTGAAGCTTCCATTAGTCCAAATGGCCATGAAGACATTAAAAAAGTTGGTGACCTGCTCGATATGATTCATCGGGTGAGGTTAGCGACGGGAAAGCCGGTTGGCTTTAAAATGGTGGTGGGGCAGTTGGATTTTTTCCACGCTCTCTTTTCAGAAATTCATCATCGTGGAATAAACAGTGCCCCCGATTTTATTACCATTGATAGTGCAGATGGTGGTACGGGTGCAGCCCCGCAACCATTAATGGATTACATGGGCTTGCCTCTGCAAGAGAGCTTACCTTTGGTGGTGAACCTGCTGCATGAATACGGGTTACGCGATCGTGTGAAAGTGATTGCTTCGGGTAAGCTCATTACGCCTGGAAAGGTGGCTTGGGCGATTGTTGTTGGGGCTGATTTTGTTGCTTCAGCGCGTGGGTTTATGTTTGCCATGGGTTGTATTCAGGCGTTGCAGTGTAATAAGAATACGTGCCCAAGCGGTATTGCTACTCACAAAAAAGAATTACAGCAGGGACTGGTGCCGGAAAATAAAGCAGTGCGTGTCGCCAATTATGCGCTGCAACTAGTCTATGGGGTTGGAATGATTGCCCACTCCTGTGGCGTTAAAGAGCCCAGACAGCTTAAGCGGGATCATGTGAGGATTATTGAAGCGAAAGGTCATTCAGTGCCGCTAGTCGAGCAGCACCCAATTCCTGCAACTAAAAAAGAATATATATCGGTAAAAAATATCTCTTAACAATCGATAGAGCGCCAACGGAGGGTTTATGTTAGTGACGACTATTGGGCAAGTGCTGGCCATAAGTAGCCTTGCGGTTATCGGTTTATTGATACGCCGTTTTGCTCGTATTGAACTCACGCTTGCTTGCTTGATGACAGGATTCTTAGCGGGCTTGTTGTTGCCCTATATTGAATTTGATACAGGTATCAGAGCTCATAATCTACAAGACCTTGTTTTTTACCTCATTTTACCGGTGTTGATCTTTGAGGCTGCCTGGCACATTAAACCTGTATTACTGAGGCGATGGTTGATGCCAGTGTTGATCATGGCCACGTTTGGCGTACTACTGTGTGCTTTTATTGCTGCGGGTCTAATTTATT
>JAUVQU010000127.1 GCA_030597965.1 Cellvibrionaceae bacterium | reverse complement strand
TACCAGCCGTCATAAGCTGACAGCGAGCAATGCCCAAATCAACAGGCTCATACAAACTTGTAGCGCCGTTTTCCATCAAGGTATCTTTACCAGCAACACCAATATCCGCAGCCCCATGCTCTACATAGGTCGGCACATCGCTACCACGCAAGACCAACAGGCGAACATTCGGCTTGTTGGTCTCAAACTGTAATTTGCGACTTTTACTGATGTCTTCCGCTGGCTCAATGCCTGCCGCCGCCAATAGCGGCAAAGTTTCCTTCAGAATTCGGCCCTTGGTTAACGCAATGGTTAGGGTCTGTGCTGACATAATATTTTACTTCCTAAATATCTTTCTTTAGCAGGGTATACCAGCCTACCCAGGCCCAACTTAACCGGGCACACGGCGAATATTCGCACCCAACTGTTGCAGTTTTTCTTCAATACATTCGTAACCACGGTCGATGTGGTAAATACGATCAATCACGGTTTCACCGCTTGCAACAATACCCGCAATCACTAAGCTGGCAGACGCTCGAAGATCAGACGCCATCACCGGCGCTCCCTTCAATGTTTCAACGCCCGTAATAATAGCCGTGTGACCTTCCAGTTTAATGGATGCACCCATACGGTTCAGTTCGTGCACCTGGATCAAACGGTTTTCAAAAATGGTCTCAACGACGGTACTCGTACCTTCAGCCACCGCATTAACCGCTGTAATTTGTGATTGCATATCCGTTGGAAACGCAGGGTAAGGCGCCGTCCTAAAGCTGACCGCCTTGGGACGCTGCCCTTTCATGTCCAGCTCAATCCAGTCATCACCCGTTGTAATATGGGCGCCCGCCTCTTCCAGTTTCAATAAAACAGCCTCAAGCGTGTGGGGATCTGTATCCTTGACCTTAACGCGACCGCGTGTGGCGGCAGCTGCTGCCAAATAGGTGCCTGTTTCAATTCGATCTGGCATGACCGTGTACTCACAACCTTTAAGACTCTCAACGCCTTCAATGGTAAGCGTAGCTGTGCCAATACCTTCAATTTTTGCCCCCATAGCCACAAGACATTCAGCCAAGTCGACCACTTCGGGCTCTCGAGCGGAATTCTCTAAAATAGTGGTACCTTCAGCAAGTACCGCAGCCATCAGTAGGTTTTCGGTACCACCCACCGTGACCGTATCCATAAAGAAGTGTGCGCCCTTCAGGCGACCATTACTTTTAGCCCGGATATAACCTTCATCAATTTCTATTTCAGCACCCATGGCCTCTAAGCCACGCAAGTGAATGTCGACTGGACGACTACCGATTGCACAACCACCAGGGAACGAGACGTTGGCTTCACCGTACCGAGCCAATATTGGACCCAACACCAAAATAGAAGCGCGCATGGTTTTAACCAGATCATACGGGGCGGTGTAATCATCTTTAATGTCGGCTGGATCAATCTCGACACACAGCTCGTCATGAATGGTGATTTCAACACCCATGGTACGCAACAGTGCCAACATGGTGGTAATGTCATTCAAGTGTGGAAGGTTGCGAATATGCATTGGACCTTCAGATAATAATGTTGCCGCCAAGATTGGCAGCCCAGCATTTTTGGAGCCAGAAATACGGATTTCTCCATCCAGCACCTGCCCACCAGTAATAATCAGCTTATCCATAGGATAAAAGCCCCTGTTGTCGTAGTTTTTATAGCTTCAGCGATTTTTATTATACCGCCTCCACCTCAGTGTAATTATTCTATCAGGTGCATGCCTTTCACACCCACCAACCAATCCTACTGGATTTTATCCCATTGCTCTGGAGTATAGGTTTTCATATTAACAGCGTGTATCACGCCGCTGGCAATCGGCTCGGCTAATACAGCATAAACCAGCTGCTGTTTTTTCACAGGAGACAACCCCTCAAATACAGAGCTAATAACGACGACATTAACATGACTGCCATCAACGTTCACATCCACTTGACTGCCCTCAAGCTTCTCTAATAATAGTGCCTTTATCTGATCCGGCTGCATAACACGTCCTTAACGGCCTTAGGCCTTAACTATCAATCAATGCGGTAATACCACAAAATTTGAGGCGTATTTTAAATAAAAAAGCCGAGACACGCACTAAATAAGCACGTCGCCTCGACCCACACACTTAGCAATCATTGGACTGCCCAAACCCCGAATGGTAACGAAAACAGTTAGCTGTTTTCCGACCAACCAGCAATAACCTTATCAATATCACCTTCTTTTTTCATCGCCTGTGAAAACTGAGAGTGAAAGGTTGAGCCCAAGTTAATACCATCCAGGATCACGTTCAATAATTTCCATTCGCCTGTCGATTTCGATTGCCCCATGGTATACACCAGTAAATGATCACCCTCTGCAGCCACTACTAACTGCTTAACACTAACACGGCGCCTACCAGCAAGAGGCTGCTCAGGTGGCAGTACACGAATTTCATTTTCGGCGTACAGAGCCAAGCCTTTTGCATAAGTCTGAATCATTTGGCCTTGAAAGACTTCGCCAAAACTGGCGCGCTGCTCATCCGTTGCCTTAGCTGCATGGCTGCCCATTACATTCCTGGCGATATAATCAAAGGCTACGACCGGCTTAAGCGTATCGCCAACTGCGCCGTAATAAGCCTCTGCATCTGACTCTAACAGCGCCGTATTTTCGCGAACCACCATCATCACACTGGCGGTCACTTCAGCCACTACCGCATGGGGTGCTGGCAGCGAAACCTCAGCTTCATCAGCATCAGCCAGGGATAACCCAGCAAACATAGTCGCATAGAGTGCAACGAGGACCTGCAACCAATATTTGTTCGTTGATGTTTGTTTTTTCAATTCCCTACCCTCTTAACTAAGCCCTATAAACCAAGGTCTGCTTTAAAAAATATTCTATGAAGGATGAACGTTATTTCCATCATTTCTTACCTGCCTGCTGACAAGTTATCGCGCGCACTATACCATCTGACCCCCTTAATCTAAATCACAAACCCTGAATCTGTGCTGAACGCCCCGATTCACTAACGACACGACCGGTGGAACGACACTATGCCTGAGTTATGGCTGGCTTGGCTCGCAATTCTTGGCGGCTTTATTGGGCTGGTTTGGAGCGCCGATCGCTTTGTTGGCGGCAGCGCGGCACTGGCCAGCAATTTTGGCCTCAGCAAGCTTATCATTGGTCTCACTATTGTATCCCTTGGTACATCAGCACCAGAGATTGTAGTCTCCATCAGCGCCTCATTAAAAGATGCTGGCGAGCTCGCCATCGGTAATGCACTCGGCTCCAATCTCGCCAATATCGGCCTTGTACTGGCGATCACGGCACTGATCGCCCCTATGCCGATACAGCGCCACCTGCTCACCCAAGAAATTCCTATTTTACTGGCAGTCACCCTATTGGCCGGCGTTGTATTATGGGACGCCAGTGTCAGCCTCACCGAAGGCATCGTACTTTTAGCGACCATAGTGCCACTGCTCTATTTTATGGCTCGCTCAAAGAAGGCGCACCCTGAGGAAGCCGAAGAAATTGATGAGGAAGAGATACCAGAACTTAACAACCAGACCGCCACACTTTGGTTTATCATTGGCTTAGGAACGCTTGTCGCCAGCTCAGAAATTTTGGTTTGGGGCGCAAAGCTCGTCGCCACCGACTTTGGCATCAGCCCCTTAATCATAGGCCTGACCATTGTCGCCGTCGGCACCAGCTTGCCCGAACTGGCCGCCTCCGTAATGAGTGCCATACGTGGCCACCACGAGATGGCCCTCGGCAATATCATTGGCTCCAATATCTTCAATATCCTCACAGTCATGGCTGTTCCGGGGTTAATTAGCCCTCCAGTTATGGAAAGCCTGGTGTTTAGCCGCGACTATCTGGCCATGGCCGGCATCACTCTGCTATTGAGCGCCTGCATTGTTATAGACTATCTTTTACGCAACAAATCCCAAGACGGCCCTGGCCATGCTCGACTGGGTCGCCGAATAGGCACACTCTTATTAATTGCTTATATTGGCTATTACGGCGTACTCTTTACCTAACGATCACACCCAAAAACACTGTACTTATTAAACGAACAGGCTTGATATGACACAGACTATCGATCTTTCACAAATTAAAGCCGTGGGCAGCCGTACCATTAAAATGGAATTAGAGGCGGTGGAGGCGCTTGTCTCACGCATCGACGACAACTTTGTTCGAGCCTGCGAACTAATCCTGCAGTGCAAAGGCAGAACCATTGTCACCGGCATGGGAAAATCGGGTCATATTGGCAACAAAATTGCCGCCACACTCGCCAGCACCGGCACTCCCTCCTTTTTTGTCCATCCCGGAGAAGCCAGCCATGGCGACCTGGGAATGATAACCAAAGACGATGTGGTTATTGGTATATCCAATTCCGGCTCCTCTTCAGAAATTGTTACCCTGTTACCACTATTAAAAAGAATGGGGATACCACTGATCAGCATGACCGGCAAAGCCTCTTCACCACTAGGTGAAGCTGCCGATGCGCAATTGGATATCAGCATTAAAGAAGAAGCCTGCCCACTGAACCTCGCACCCACATCTAGCACAACTGTCACACTGGTCATGGGGGATGCGCTCGCTGTTGCGTTACTGGAAGCCCGCGGCTTTACCGCCAGAGACTTTGCCTTCTCCCATCCAGGTGGCGCACTGGGAAGAAAGCTATTGCTAAAAGTCGAAGACATCATGCACAAAGATGGTGAGATACCTAAAGTGACAGCCGATACACAAGTCAGCGCAGCCCTGGTTGAGATGACAGAAAAAGGATTCGGCATGACCACTATTGTTGACGATACTCAGCACTTAATTGGGATCTTTACCGATGGTGACCTGCGTCGCTGTGTCGATCAGAAAGTTGACCTGAGTAGCGCCACTATAAAACAGGTTATGTCTCCAAACCCAAAAACAATCCACCAGGATATTCTGGCCGCAGAATCTCTAGGCATCATGGAAGAGCGAAGCATTACAGCGCTGATCGTAGAAGATGATGACCACCACCCTGTTGGAGTCATTCACATGCATGACCTATTGCGAGCCGGTGTAGTCTAGGCAACACCGGCCCTAACAAGATAAGAACAACAGCTTCAGACTGGACACGATCAACTATGACTCGCAATTGGCTTGCTCTTGCCATTATTATCGGTATTACACTCAGCTTTGTCGTGCTGTGGGACTCGCCTGTCAACAATTTTGCCAGCCCACCCAAGATCTCGAAACCACTTGAGGCACGCCAAATCAATACTCTGTATAACTCCACCACCAAAGGGTATACCGAAGAGGGCGAGCTCGATTATATCTTTGCCAGCCAGGAAGCCAGACAATTTCAGGTCAAAAGAAGACCAGGCAAGCAAGATTACACCGAATTGACTCAACCTCGACTGCAACTCTTTGATCAAGAGACACAAACACCATGGCGTATCGTCGCAGAAGAAGGCAAGGCTACCGACAGAGGTAATACCATTACACTATGGGGTAATGTGCGCGTCTGGCAGACTAATGATTTGGGCGAAACTTCTGAACTACAAACGCAATATTTGGTCGTAAAACCAGAGAAACAATACGCCGAAACTGACAAAACTGTTATGCTCATCTCGCCAACGGGTAAAACTCAGGCTGTCGGCATGAAAGCTAACTTAAAGACCGGGATTATCCGATTGCTCTCCCGTGTTCGAGGAATACATGAAACACAATAACCACTTTCTTATTTTGATAAAAGCATGCATATTCTCGCTTATAGCGGCAACCGCCAGCATTGCCTCCGCCCTGCCGTCCGACCAAAAACAACCCATCTACATCCAGTCAGACAGCGCCATAAGCGATGAAAAAAAAGGCCTTACCATATATTCCGGCAAGGTAGAGATGAAACAAGGTTCACTTTCAATCCTGGCGAACAAGGTTGTTATTATCAGTAAGAACAATGAAGTCTCAAAAATAGTGGCCACCGGCACACCCGCGAAATACGAACAAACACCCTCCGCAGAAAAACAACCGGTAGTCGCCAAAGCCAAACGTATAGAATATTCAATTAAGCAGGATCGATTAGATCTTTACGAGGGAGCCTCTTTAAAACAAGAAGGCGCCACCATGTTAGGCGACAAGATAAATTATGATATTGCCAAGTCCGTGGTTAAAGCGTCAGGAAATGACAGCTCACAGCCGCAACGTATTCAAATGGTTATCCCACCAAAAGCCGAACGAAAACAATAACATTCAGACATTAATGGTTTTTCATGCCAACACTAAACGCCAAACATCTCGCCAAAAGTTATAAACGCCGCCAAGTCGTTATTGACGTATCGCTGTCTGTTAGCAGTGGTCAAATTGTCGGCCTTTTAGGGCCAAATGGCGCAGGCAAGACCACGTGCTTTTACATGATCGCAGGTCTGGTAAACGCAGACGAAGGGCAAGTATCCATAGACAACAAAATCCTTACACATTTACCCATACACGGACGCGCCAGAGCAGGTATCGGCTACCTACCACAGGAAGCCTCTGTTTTTCGAAAACTAACGGTCTCGGAAAACATCCTCGGCATTTTAGAAACACGCAAAGACCTCAACCGCAGTGAGCGCCTGGCCAAGCTTGAGAAATTGTTGCACGAGTTTCACATTACCCACATTAAGGACAGTTTGGGTATGGCCCTATCTGGCGGCGAACGCCGGCGCGTAGAGATTGCACGGGCACTCGCTACAGATCCAGAATTTATTTTACTG
>JAUVQU010000076.1 GCA_030597965.1 Cellvibrionaceae bacterium | reverse complement strand
GGTGATGCGAGCCTTAGGTTATGATCATAAAGTGGGTGTTGTGCAGTTTATTAAGGGTAAGCAGTTATCCGGTGAGGAGCTGTGGCTAAAGGAGCATCACCCTCAGGAAGATTTTTACCAGATGGGCACAGGCTTTACCTGGAATACCCAGGATCGCACGGCTGACATTGAGGCTGCGGAGGCTACTTGGGCAGTGGCTGAAAAGATGCTGGCGGACCCGAATTATAATCTGATACTGCTTGATGAACTCACTTATATGGTGGCTTATAAGTATTTGGACGAAGAAAGAATTTTAAAAGCGATTGCAGGCCGTCCACGGGAGATGAGTGTGATTGTGACCGGTCGTGGTGGCGGTGCTGGCTTGCGAGAAATTGCGGATACTGTATCTGAGGTGAAAGACATAAAGCATGCCTACAAGGCCGGCATTAAAGCGCGCCAGGGTGTGGATTATTAGCCTGTAGGAGCCGGCCTGCTGGCGAATGAATTCCCTACAATGGTTCGCTCAAGGTGAATTGTTGCGTAGTAAGAAGAGAGAGCACCCTGGGGGGTGCACGGCACCAAAAGTAGGCCCTCTTAAGGGAGCTCCTACAAATCACAAATTACAAATCGACTCTTGTAGGAGCCAGCTTTGCTGGCGAATCTCTACAAGCTTTAGCTTAGGCTCGCTTAAGAGGCTGAATGCATTTGGGGGCAATACTGTTTTAGTATTGCTTCCAGGTCATCGACCATAACCGGTTTGCTGATGTAGCCATCCATGCCGTCTGCCAGAAAGCGTTCGCGGTCACCATCCATGCTGGAAGCGGTTAAAGCAATGATCGGTATTTGTGCGTGCTGTTTGTTGCTTTTGATGATTTTTGTGGCTGTGATGCCATCCATGACGGGCATCTGAATGTCCATAAATATTAGATCGAAATTCTGCTTGTCAAGCTCGTTCAGAGCAGTCTTTCCATTGGGAGAGGTCGTGATCTCTGCTCCAAACTGCTCAAGAAGCTGTTCTAGAACCAAACAGTTTACTGGGTTGTCCTCTGCCACTAAGATTTTGTAGGGGCCTGTTTTTGACGACCTGTTAGTAATCACCTCATTGGTTTTATGGGGGGCTGTTCCTGCTGATATTTCTTCCGGTTTTGCAATTTCTGTTGGTATTTTGATGGTAAATGTAGAGCCTTTTCCTAGTTTGCTCTCTAGTGAGATCGAGCCCCCCATCATGTCTGTCAGTTGCTTGGTAATGGCCAGCCCCATGCCTGTGCCGCCATAGTGGCGGGTGTCACTGGTGTCCACTTGGTTGAAGTTTTCAAAAACTCTGAGGTGATCTTCTTCCGCTATTCCAATGCCTGTGTCTTTAACGGAAATATTAAGTGTGAGCCGTTCTTGGTCTAGAGACGTTGAATCGACAGCAATTTCAACTGAGCCACCAGGGGTGAATTTAATAGCGTTATTCAGCAGATTGATAATTATTTGTCGGATAAAGGTAGCATCGCCGATGAGGTGTGTGGGCGTATCTTCGGAAATTTTAAGGCTGAGTTTAATGTCTTTATTGACGGCGGAATCATTGAAAAGATTGTAGGCTCGCGTTACCAGTTCATGGATGTTGAGAGGACTTTTATTGAGAGTCATTTTTGACTCTTCAATTTTCGATAAATCCAGAATTTCGTTAAGGATGGTCATCATGTTTTCCGCAGAGTACATGATGGTTGTAAGCCGATTATTTTCGGCTGGCATTGCATTATCCTTGAGTAGTAATTGGGTCATACCCAGAATGCCATTCATGGGTGTGCGCAATTCATGGCTCATATTGGCAAGAAACTGACTTTTTGAGCGGTTGGCCTCTTCGGCTTTTTGTTTGGCCTGCTGCAGGTTTTCCTGTGTAAGCATTTGCTGCGTCATGTCAGTGAATACCACCACCTGGCCACATTTGTCGTCGACGTAGGTTTTAAGGCTGGTATTTTTAACTGAATAATATCTGACGTTGTCGCTGCCGGGTAGGCAAAGGGATATCTCGGTATGGGTGATACCCTTATCATCCGATTCTGGTGCTTTGCTGAGGTCGAAAAACTTTGTCAGATGATGGTCTATAAGGTTGGGCAGAGCTTTCCCGGTCAATGTGCTTGCGGAACTGTTTGCATCAATAATAAGGCCGTCGTCATTGAGGATAAACACGGCTTCAGGGAGGTGCTCAAATACAGTGTCTCTTGCCATTGCAACTAGGTTAGGCAGATGAAAGTTGAGCAAACCGTAGCTGAGCAGAAGGCCGGCGGGGAAAAATGAAAAGGGTGTTAGGTCGAGTTCTGGAATCGGCCCTAATTTGGCGGTATAGCAAATGTTGGCGATGATGGAAAACATTGGGGAAATAATCAGTGCGTAGCGAAGAGCCGGCGATGTCTTGTTTAAAAATGCGACCGAGAAGACAATCATAGAGCCAATAATGAGCAGCGTTATACCGTAAATATCTAAAGCCCAGAAGAGTGGGCCATGTTCTACATCAAGCAGCTGTAGTGGTGGATACTCAGTAATTTGATAGCTGCGCCAGATGAGTGATTGGGTGCTTTCGAACCACAGGGATACGGCTCCCAGAATTGGCAGTACACTCAGCGCTATAAAGGCGGGAAGTTTTAATAGTTTCCTGCCGGAAAGGAATAGGGCAAAAGCCAGCCAGGCAACCGGAACAATACCGATAAAGGGGTATTGCATCTTGGCCCAGAATATTTTCCACTGCAGGCTGGATACTAGGATTTCAAATGAATAAAAGGTAGACCATGCCCAGGCACAAAAACACAGAACCATTAAGGCTTTAATGGTTGGCTGGTGGCGAATTGACCATAATCTGGCGAACAGTATCAGCAGTACCGGGGTAAGAGACCAGAGTATAACCATGTACGGTAACAGTTGGCTGGACATGGTTTTGTTATCCTTATGGGTGTCTGGGCCGCAGGCATTCAGCTAGATGCCTTGTCTGATAGCTTAGAGATTACAGGAAAGTTCTGGCTTTTGTTGAAGGGCTTAATTAGGGGTGCCGCTTTCCTGCGAATTAAAGTGGCGGTCAGCTTGTGGTGTCCTGCGGTGTTGTCTCGATTTTTTCACTGCCTTTGGTGTATTTCAATACGGCAGTGGCCGTTGCTAGCAATTCACCTGTGCCGTCGTATACCTGAGCTTCCGAGTGGTAGATTTTGTAGCCGGACTTAACGACTCGTCCTTTAATGGTTAGCTTGTTGTCCTGTGGCTGGCCCATAAAGTTGGTGTTGAGTGAAAGGGTGAGGGCGCGCCTGATTCTTCCGTTATTAGGGCAGTGCAGGCCAGCTATGCTGCAGGCAGTATCAAGCAGGGAGCAGAGAAATCCTCCGTGTGGCAGGCCGCCAGAATTGCCAAATTCGGGCTTCATTTGGGCTGTCATGGTGATTTCGCCGTCTTTCCAGTCGACTATTTTCATGCCGAGGTGGTCGGTAAAGGGTGAAAGCCGGATGTAGTCTGTGTCGGTCATAATGTTTACTGCTTTAGTTCAGCTTTTACTTATTGTGGGGGCTCCCTTAAGAGGGCCTACTTTTGGTGCTTTGCACACCCCAGGGTGCCCTCTCTTGTTGCTACGCAACAATTCACCTTGAGCGAATCTCGGCAATGCAGAAAGCCGGATGCAAAAAAGGCCGCAGTAGCGGCCTTTTTATTAGGTTGGGCGTTAAATTAACGCTCTTCCAGAGGTGTAAAATCACGTGGCGTGTAGCCGGTGTATAGCTGACGGGGACGGCCGATCTTGTAAGGGTGGCTGATCATTTCGTTCCAGTGGGCGATCCAACCAGAGACGCGACCCGTAGCAAAGATTACGGTGAACATCTCAGTAGGGATACCAATCGCTTTCATGATGATGCCTGAGTAGAAGTCTACGTTCGGGTAGAGTTTCTTCTCGATGAAGTAAGGATCGCTCAGGGCGATTTCTTCAAGGCGCTTAGCGATGGCCAGCTGATGGTCGTCGACAATGCCGAGTTCAGTCAATACTTCGTCACAAGTTTCTTTCATCACTTTGGCGCGTGGGTCAAAGTTCTTGTAAACGCGGTGACCGAAGCCCATTAGGCGGAATGGGTCGTTCTTGTCTTTTGCCCGGGCAACGTACTCGTCGATGTTATCAACCGTGCCGATCTCATCAAGCATATTCAGTACGGCTTCGTTGGCGCCACCGTGTGCAGGCCCCCACAAGGTAGCAATACCGGCAGCGATACAGACGAATGGGTTGGCGCCAGAGGAGCCAGCCAGGCGTACGGTAGAGGTTGAAGCGTTCTGCTCGTGATCAGCGTGCAACAGGAAGATCTTATCCATTGCGCGAGCCAATACCGGGTTAATGTTTGGCTCTGCGTCACAAGGCGTACCGAACATCATGTTCAGGAAGTTCTCGGAGTAAGAGAGGCTGTTATTTGGGTACATGAACGGCTGGCCTACATGGTGCTTGTAGCACATGGCGGCAATGGTTGGCATTTTGGCGATCAGGCGATGAGCAGAAATTATGCGCTGTTTAGGGTCGGTGATGTCCAGTGAGTCGTGATAGAACGAAGACAGTGCGCCGACTACGCTGCACATCATGGACATTGGGTGTGCGTCTGCGCGGAACCCATTGAAGAAACCTCTAATGTTCTCATGCACCATGGTGTGATTGGTGATGATGTTTACAAATTCTTCTTTTTGAACCTTGTTAGGCAGCTCTCCGTGAAGCAGTAGGTAGCAAGTCTCCAGGTAGTCAGAGTTATCTGCGAGTTGATCAATAGGGTAGCCGCCGTGAAGCAGTACGCCCTTACCACCATCAATGAAGGTGATCTTTGATTCGCATGAGCCAGTAGACATAAAACCTGGGTCGTAGGTGAAGTAACCTTTGCTGGTTAAACTGGTTACATCAATAACGTCGGGACCTTGAGTGCCAGAATATATTGGCAGTTCAATGGGTTGATCCAGACCGTCGACCGATAATTGGGCTTTCTTGTCAGTCATCACGGGCTCCTGTGAAAGTATTTGTATTTATGTAGTTAGGTGCTTTTAGTGGTATTGCACCAACTGTATAGAGTAGGCGGCCACACTATAAGCTGCGGGTAAAGATTGTCAAATGAATTTGTCATGTCTCCGTCGGTCTGACCGAAAATGCACATACTTGAGTGAAAAGTTACACATTTTTGGTTTGTATTGGTGTATGGCTGCTCAGTCTTTTAATTTTGCCTGAATTTGGTTCGACAGCAGGGCTAGCTTCTACAGGGGGGTGCTTATTTGTAGGAGCTAGCCCTGCTAGCGAATATTTAACGAGGATACCCATATAAATGAAGCAGGCAATTCTACTTTTGTCTGGGTAGTTTAAATAAGATATTCCTAGTATAAAGTCACTCGTGTGACGTTTTAACGAGATTGTCCCAATCTGCGCGCATTATTCTCGCATCATTATGTAGCATTTACGTAAGCTTTCGGTGCATATATTGATCTGCGCAAATGAAGTATTTGAAATTATTCTATTTTGTTGTGTTTTACATGCCACATCACTATAATTTCGCGCGTCTCGCAGGGGGTGGTTGGCGCAAGTCAGACTAACTGCCTATGCTTTGAGGGATTTGTGGCAATAAGTGCCGCAGACTTCGTTTTCGCCTGTTTTCAGGCTTAATAAGGTGTGATTCAACAGTGAATAAGAATAGACCTGTCAATCTCGACATTTCCACAATAAAACTCCCAATTACTGCCTATATCTCGATATTGCATCGGGTCTCTGGCGTCATCCTTTACGCTGTAGCGGGTATTTTGCTCTACATGCTCGATGCCAGTCTTGAGTCGGCAGCCAGCTTTGCTGAATTAAAAGAGTCAATAAATACACCACTGCCACAGATTATTATCTGGGGCAGCTTGGCGGCATTGGCTTATCACATGGTAGCGGGTATCCGTCACCTAATTATGGATTGCGGTATCGGTGAAACTTTAGAAGGCGGCCAGAATGGCGCCAAGATCGCCTTTGTTGTTGCAGCGATTCTTATCGTATTGGCGGGGGTTTGGGTATGGTAACTTCAATTACGAGTTTCGGTCGTTCTGGTCTTTATGACTGGATGGTTCAGCGTATTACAGCCGTTATCCTGGCTGCGTACACTGTTTTTATAGTGGGCTATATCGTTTGTACCCCTGATTTGGGTTACGAGCAGTGGAGCACTTTATTTTCATATTTCGGTGTGCGTATCTTCAGTTTGGCAGCATTGTTGTCTATTGCAGCACACGCATGGATTGGCCTGTGGGCTATTCTGACTGATTATTTAACAACCCGCATGATGGGTGCCAAAGCAACATTCCTTCGAGTGATTGCACAGATGGTACTGGGCGTAGTCACTGCGACTTACGTTCTTTGGGGTATCGAAATTTTGTGGGGATTTTAAGTAATGTCTAATATGCGTACGATTTCTTTTGACGGTATTGTGATTGGTGGCGGCGGCGCTGGTATGCGCGCGGCACTACAGTTGGCTCAGTCCGGCTACAAGACCGCAGTTATCACTAAAGTATTTCCAACCCGTTCACACACTGTATCCGCTCAGGGCGGTATTACTTGTGCGATCGCATCTGACGATGCAAATGATGATTGGCGTTGGCACATGTACGATACCATTAAGGGCTCTGATTACATCGGAGACCAAGAGGCTATCGAATACATGTGTAGCGTAGGCCCAGAAGCGGTCTATGAATTGGATCACATGGGTATGCCTTTCTCGCGTACTGAAGAAGGTCGTATTTATCAGCGTCCTTTCGGTGGTCAATCTAAAGATTTTGGTAAGGGTGGTCAGGCCGCTCGTACCTGTGCTGCGGCTGACCGTACAGGTCACGCTCTATTGCACACCCTTTATCAGGGTAATATTAAGAACAACACTGTATTCCTAAACGAATGGTTCGCGGTCGATATCGTTAAGAACCAGGACGGTGTGGTTACTGGTGTTATTGCCATGAATATGGAAGATGGCGAAGTTGTTTACGTTAAGTCTAAGGCCACTGTATTCGCTACTGGTGGTGCGGGCCGTATCTTCGCTTCCACTACTAACGCTCACATTAATACTGGTGACGGTCTTGGTATGTCGTTGCGCGCTGGCTTCCCGGTACAAGATATTGAAATGTGGCAGTTCCACCCAACCGGTATTGCCGGTGCTGGTGTACTGGTTACAGAAGGTTGTCGCGGTGAAGGCGGCTACCTTGTAAATAAAGACGGTGAACGTTTCATGGAGCGTTACGCGCCAAACGCGAAAGATCTTGCAGGTCGTGACGTTGTAGCTCGCTCTATAGTTCTGGAGATTCTCGACGGACGCGGTTGTGGCGAGAATGGCGATCATGTGTTCTTGAAGTTGGATCACCTAGGTGAAGAAACTTTGAACGCAAAACTGCCTGGTATTCTTGAGCTATCCCGTACCTTTGCTCACGCTGACCCGGTTAAAGAACCAATCCCAGTTATTCCAACTTGTCACTATATGATGGGTGGTATTCCCACTAACGTTAATGGTCAGGCTCTGACTGTGGACGCTAACGGTAACGACAAAATCATTGACGGCTTCTACGCTTGTGGTGAAGTGGCTTGTGTATCGGTACACGGTGCCAACCGCTTGGGTGGTAACTCACTGCTTGACCTGATTGTATTTGGACGCGCTTCTGGCTTGTTTATTGAGAAGGCACTGCGTGAAGGTATCGATCATCGCGAAGCGACGGATTCTGACATTGAAGCGGCCATGACTCGCTTGAATGCTCTGAATAACACCAACGATGGTGAAAATGCTACAGCTCTGCGTACTGAGTTGCAGGGTGTTATGCAGAACCACTTCGGTGTATTCCGTAAGGGTGAGTTCATGCAGGAAGGCATTAAGAAATTGGCCGATCTGCGTCAGCGTATCAATAACGTTAAGCTGGATGATAAGTCTAACGCGTTCAACACAGCACGCATTGAAGCGCTTGAGCTTCAGAACTTGTTGGAAGTTGCTGAGGCAACCGCCATTGCTGCTGAAGAACGTAAAGAATCCCGTGGTGCTCACGCCCGTGACGATTTCCAAGATCGCGATGATGAAAACTGGTTGTGTCACTCCATGTACTTCCCTGAGGACAAACGTGTTGGTAAGCGTGATGTGAATTTCACGCCGAAAACTATGCCAACGTTTGAGCCTAAGATTCGTACCTACTAATTGGGGAGAGCAGAATAATGTTGAAAGTAGAAATATATCGTTACAACCCGGAAACGGATGAAGCACCTTACATGCAGGACTACGAAGTCGATACTCAGGGTAAAGACTTGATGGTTCTGGATGTGTTGGAACTGCTAAAGGCTCAGGACCCATCTTTGGCGTACCGTCGCTCTTGTCGTGAGGGTGTATGTGGCTCCGATGGCATGAACATCAATGGTAAGAATGGTTTGGCGTGTGTTAAGCCTCTGTCTGAGTGTGTAACCGGCGGTAAGTTGATCTTGCGGCCACTGCCTGGTCTTCCCGTGATCCGTGACCTTGTGATCGACATGAGTCAGTTTTACGCTCAGTACGAGAAAATTGAGCCATACTTGCAGAATGATACTCCACCACCAGCGATTGAACGCCTGCAGTCTCCAGAAGATCGTGCAAAGTTGGATGGCCTGTACGAATGTATTCTCTGTGCATGTTGTTCTACTAGTTGCCCATCTTTCTGGTGGAATCCAGACAAGTTCATCGGTCCAGCTGGCTTGCTACAGGCTTACCGCTTCCTGGCCGATAGCCGTGATATGGCCACTGTTGAGCGTTTGGCAAACCTTGATGATCCGTTCAGTGTATTCCGCTGCCACGGTATTCAGAACTGTGTTGCTGTATGTCCTAAGGGTTTGAACCCAACCCGTGCGATTGGCCACATCCGCAATATGTTGATTCAGAGCGCTACCTAAGTAGCGCTTTTATCTCGATAATTTTATTACGTGACCATGGATGGCATTTACTGCAGAGCCTTGCCGATGGATACAGGTAACTGTTGAAGTTGGCATTGAAGATTGAAATCAAGGCGGTGTTGCATACTCGTGGCATTTGCCTGTGTGAGTAGCCGGATCCACAAGATCGGGCTTTTTTAGTTAGCAGGAGCTATATCGAGCAGATGCAAACATCGGTCTCGAGCTAACTGAACAAGTAAACAGAATAGTCTTTGGTGCTTACTGGATGCGTTTGGCCTAGGACATGCAATATTTTGATAGTCGGTGAATACTATTGGCCATTATTGGTTGGTGTGAGTTTCCGGCCTCAGACTGTGATGATTTACTTGTCAGTCGTACCAAATTAAGGGTGGGCACAAATGCAAGAAAGCGTCATGGAGCTACTGTGGAGTACTTCCCATATTTCTGGTGGGAATGCGGCCTATGTAGAAGATCTCTACGATACCTATTTACATGATCCTAATGCTGTTCCTGAGGAATGGCGTGATTATTTCGATCAACTTCCGCGTATAGAGGGTGTCGTTACTCAGGATACCCCTCACTCTACCATTCGCGAACATTTTGAATTGCTCGGTAAAAATCGTGCGCGTCCATTGGTTGCGCCTGGTTCCGGTGGCGCCCATATAGAACACGAGCGCAAGCAGGTAAAAGTAGTTGAGCTTGTCAGCTCCTACCGCTTCCGCGGGCATCAAAAAGCGGCACTCGATCCTTTGGCACTGATGGAGCGAGAGCAACCAGCAAATTTAGAGCTGGGTTTTCATGGGCTAACCCCGGCTGATTTGGATACTGTATTCCAAACCGGTAATACCTTCTTTGGAAATGAGGAAGTGCCACTGCGGGAATTAATTTCAGATCTTGAAAAAACCTATTGCGGCAGTATCGGTCCTGAGATCATGCATATCACCGACTTCTCAGAGAAGCAGTGGTTGCAGCAGCGTTTAGAGAGTGTCCGCTCTAACCCAGAATATAAAGACGACTTCCGTCAGCGTATCTTAGCGCGCCTTACTGCAGCAGAGGGTATGGAGCGTCATCTCGACAGTAAATACCCAGGTACCAAGCGCTGTGGACTTGAAGGTGCCGAGAGTTTTATTCCACTATTGGATGGCGCTATTCGCCGTGCCGGTGGTCATGGTGCAAAAGAAGTCGTCCTGGGTATGGCTCACCGTGGGCGTTTGAACACTTTAGTGAATGTGCTGGGTAAAAACCCAGCAGATTTGTTCGACGAATTCGAAGGTAAGCGCATTATCGATAGCTCTGGTGACGTTAAATATCACCAGGGTTTCTCATCAAATGTAATGACCCCAGGTGGTGAAGTGCATCTGGCGATGTCATTTAACCCGTCCCACCTGGAAATTGTTTCGCCAGTGGTTGAGG
>JAUVQU010000167.1 GCA_030597965.1 Cellvibrionaceae bacterium | reverse complement strand
TACCCGTCAGAGCAGCAGACTCACCCATTGGTGTAGACGTGAAAGAAGGCGAGACTTACTTCTGGTGCAGTTGCGGCCAAAGTACCAACCAACCCTTCTGCGATGGTACCCATAAGGGTTCCAGTTTCACACCTGTAAAATACACCGCTGAAGAGTCAAAAAAAGTATTCTTCTGCGCCTGTAAAGCCACTAAAAACCCACCACTCTGTGATGGCAGCCACAAGAATTAAGACTAAGGTCTAAATTCTTAAAATATCCTTATGAATCAAAATGATCCATTAGGATATTTTAGTGCCAAAAAAGTGCGGACTTGATTGTATAATGCGTCAAGCTGCGATCTAATACGCGCATGTGAGCTTGACCAAAAATTGAGCGCTTACACAAAAAAACAGACTACTCACTGTGACTACAGAAGGTTGTAATGACAACTCCAGATACTATGGTTCAACACTACCATGAGGTAGTGGACTGCCAGTATGCGTGCCCTGCGCACACCCCCGTTCCAGAATACATTCGCCTTATTGCCGAAGGCCGCTACACCGACTCTTATATGCTTAACTGGGAATCCAACGTATTCCCTGGTGTGCTGGGTCGTGTCTGTGACCGTCCCTGTGAACCCGCGTGTCGTCGCGGTCGCCTGCAAGAAGAGCCTGTCGCGATTTGCCGTTTGAAGCGTGTTGCATCAGATTTTAAAGATGATATTCAATCGCGCCTTCCCAAGATACCAGAAGAGAAAAACGGTAAGCGTATTGCACTGATCGGTGCCGGCCCCGCCTCGCTGACAGTAGCCCGTGATCTTATGCCTCTGGGTTACGAAATTACTGTGATAGATGAACAGCAAAAAGGCGGCGGTATGATCCGCAGCCAAATCCCAAGTTTCCGCCTTCCCGATACAGTGATCGATGAAGAAGTGGGTTACATCTTGGACATGGGCGTAGATACCCGCTTTGGCGAAGAAGTCACCAGTCTTAAATCCATACTTGATGAAAAATTTGACGCGGTGTTTATCGGCACCGGCGCACCACGCGGCCGCAATCTGGAAATCCCCGGCCGTTACGATGCAGAGGACCACATTCATATCGGCGTCGAGTGGTTAGCCAACGTATCATTCAAACACACCAACAGCATTGGTGAGAAAGTCGTTATTTTAGGTGGTGGTAACACCGCGATGGACTGTTGTCGTACCGCTCGTCGCTTAGGCGGCAAAGAAGTAACGGTGACTGTCCGCAGTCCCTTCGCAGAAATGAAAGCTTCACCCTGGGAAATTGAAGATGCCCAACACGAAGGTATTCCAGTTCTGGATAATCACGTGCCGGTTCAATTCCACTGTGAAGACGGTAAATTAAACGCCATCGAATTCCAATTAGTGCGCGCCGAGTATGACGCCAAAGGTAAGCGAAGCTTAATTCCTACCGGCGAAGACAACGTCATTATCGAATGCACTGATGTCATTGTTGCCGTAGGCCAAGAAAACAGTTTCCCCTGGATTGAGCGCGATATAGGTATTGAATTTAACGACTGGGATATGCCCGAAGTCGACAAGATCACCTATCGCACCAGTCACAAAAAAGTATTTGTCGCCGGCGATGCGGCATGGGGGCCGGAAAATATTATCACGGCTGTGGCTCAGGCCCACCAGGCGGCGATTTCAATTGATCTGTTTTGCAATGGCAAACGACTCTCTAGCCGCCCCGGCCCTAACTGGACACTGGTTAGCCAGAAAATGGGCATCCATGAGTGGAGCTACCAAAACAACGTTGTCGATGATGAACGCTACGCAGTACCCCTCATCGCCACAGATAAGGCACTGGCCGATTTAAGTGTGGAAGTTGAACTCGGCTTCGATGCCAATTTAGCCCTGCAAGAAGCACATCGCTGCTTCAGCTGTGACGCGCAAACAGTCTTTAACGCATCTAAGTGTATCGAGTGTGATGCCTGTATTGATATATGCCCTACCGACTGTCTCACCATGACACACTACGATCCAAGTGTTGATGATGTGGGCGATCTTCGTCAACGCCTTACTGGCCCAGCAGCAAATAACGAACAGCCTATTTATGTTTCCGGCTCACTACCCGATACCGGTCGCGTAATGGTGAAAGATGAAAACGTCTGTGTACACTGCGGACTTTGTGCAGAGCGCTGCCCCACGGCCGCTTGGGACATGCAAAAGTTGCTATACACAGAAGCTCAAGCAGGTGACTCATGTCAAAAGTAATTAAAGTTAACAACACAAGTTCCGAGCGCAACTCGGCAAGCATTTCTGGCATTAACGAATTTGTTGTTAAGTTTGCCAACATTAATGGCACCGGCTCCGCCTCAGCAAACAACATGTTTGCTAAAGCGGTGTTCCGTATGGGCTTGCCAATCAGCCCCAAAAATATCTTCCCGTCGAACATTCAGGGCTTGCCTACGTGGTACGAAGTACGAGTGAGCGAAAAGGGCTACCTAGCTCGTCGCGATGGTATCGACATTATGGTGGCCATGAATCCGCAAAGCCTTGCCGGTGATGTTGCCAGCGTACTGCCAGGCGGCTACCTGCTTTACGATTCAACCAAAACCATTGACCTGCGCCTGGTTCGTAACGACATCACCTATATTGGTCTGCCGCTGACAGACATTTGTCGCCGCGAGTACAAAGATGCCCGCCAGCGCCAGCTGTTCAAAAACATTATCTATGTGGGCGCCCTTGCCGCATTACTGGATATTGACTTTACTGTACTGACCGGCCTGGTTTCAGATCAGTTTAAAGGCAAAGAAAAGCTTATCGCCCCCAATATTCATGCCCTTGAACTGGGCTATCAATACGCCAATAAGAACTTCAGCTGCCCTCTTTCAATTCGTATTGAGAAGCGTGATTTAGTTGGCGATAAAATCCTAATCGACGGTAATAGTGCTTCGGGCTTAGGTGCCGTATATGGCGGCGCAACCGTGGTTGGCTGGTACCCAATCACCCCTTCAACCTCGGTTATTGAAGCCTTTGAAAAATACGCTAAACGTCTGCGAATTGATCCGGGTACAGGTGCGATTAATTACGCCACCGTACAGGCGGAAGATGAAATCGCCGCTATTGGCATCGTCATTGGCGGCGCCTGGAACGGCGCTCGTTCTTTTACCGCCACCAGTGGCCCCGGCGTTTCACTCATGGGTGAATTTCTGGGCCTGGCTTACTTCGCCGAGATTCCTGTGGTATTAGTTGATGTACAACGCGCAGGCCCATCAACGGGCATGCCAACTCGCACACAACAGTCTGATATTACTGCAGCGGCCTATTCCTCTCACGGCGACACCAAGCACGTATTGCTGTTCCCTAGCACCCCGAAAGAATGTTTCGACATGACCGCCGATGCATTTGACTTGGCCGAGCGTTTGCAAACCCCAGTCATGGTCATGTCCGACCTCGACCTGGGTATGAATGACCACATGAGCGAGCCATTCGAATGGGACGATGATCGCGCCTATGATCGAGGCAAAGTCCTCTCTGCCGAGCAATTGGATGAACTCTCCGCCAATGGCAAAAAATTCGGGCGCTACCTGGACGTAGACAATGATGGTATTTGCTATCGCACCTTCCCTGGCGCACATCCAGACAAAGGCTCGTTCTTTACCCGTGGCTCATCGCGTGACCCCTACGCGGTTTATACCGAAGACGGCGCCGAATACGTCGCCAACATGGAACGTCTGATTCGAAAGTTTGAAACCGCAAAAGAATACGTACCTAAGCCAGAGCAAAAGCTTGCCGGCAAACGTGCCAGTAAACGCGGTGTAATTTACTACGGCACCAGTGCAGCAGCGACCGAAGAAGCGATTGATCTACTAAAAGAAAAAGGCATCAACCTTGATGGCCTTCGTGTTCGCGCCTTCCCTTTCAACAAAGATGTCGAAGATTTCATTGAAAAACACGACACAGTTTTTGTGGTAGAACAAAACCGCGATGCACAATTGCGCAGTATGCTAATCAATGAACTGGAAGTATCGCCTAAGCAGCTGCCTAAAGTGCTTAACTACGATGGCTCCCCAATCACCGCCGCTTGCATCTGTGAAAATATTCTCGAGCAACTGACCGAGAAAGAGGCCTGCTAAAATGACTTATCAAAAACCAAACTTCCGCCACCCTCTAGCTCCGACCAACAACCTGGGGCTAAGCCGCAGAGAATATGAAGGCGCATTGTCCACACTCTGTGCAGGCTGTGGTCACGACTCCATTAGTAACGCCATCATTACCGCGTGCTTTGAGAACTCTATTGAGCCACACAAGGTCGCCAAGCTATCGGGTATTGGCTGCTCATCGAAAACACCCACTTATTTTCTAGGTAACTCACACGGATTCAACACCGTACACGGCCGTATGCCATCGGTTACCACTGGTGCCAATATGGCCAACCGTGACCTCACCTACATTGGTGTTTCAGGTGACGGCGATTCCGCCTCTATTGGTTTAGGTCAGTTTGCCCACGTAGTTCGCCGCAACCTCAACATGCTGTATATCGTTGAAAACAACGGCTGCTACGGCTTAACCAAAGGCCAAAACTCTGCGACTACCGATTTAGGTTCCATCAGTAAATCCGGTAACGCCAATAAGTTCTCACCGATTGATCTCTGCAACCTATCAATGCAACTTGGTGCCACCTTTGTGGCTCGCAGCTTCTCTGGTGATAAAGATCAATTAGTACCATTGATAAAGGCCGCGATGTCTCATCGTGGTTTTGCCTTTATTGATGTGATTTCCCCCTGTGTAACCTTTAACAATAATCCAGGCTCCAAAAAGAGCTACGATTTTGTTCGTGAACACCAAGAGGCGACTTCGAATATTGACTTCGTGCCCATGCAGCAGGAGATCACCACCCAGTATGATGCAGGCACAACGCAAGAAGTGACACTGCACGATGGCTCGGTCATTCATCTGCATAAACCTATTGACGGCTTTGACATCCACAACCCACGTACGGCCATGCGCGCCATGAAGGATCACCAGGAACGTGATGAGATACTGACAGGCCTGCTTTACGTTGATACTGACCCTGTGGATTTACACGATGTCATCAACACCAACAGCAAGCCACTCAATAGCTTAACGAAAGAAGAGCTGTGCCCCGGCAATAAAACGCTGCAAAGCATTAATGAAAGCCTGCGATAGACTTTCATTGCTACACGAAAAAGGCCGCTCATTGAGCGGCCTTTTTCGTTATTATGTCCCGTCCTGAAATACGTTTACACCTTCGGAGACGTATTATGGAACCCACTAAACTTACCCATCAAAAGCGCACACAGCGCGATTACACGCTAGGCTTTAAATTATCTGTGGTT
>JAUVQU010000111.1 GCA_030597965.1 Cellvibrionaceae bacterium | reverse complement strand
TCAGCAATCCAGCTGCTGGCATCACACAACCGTAATAACTGCTCCAGCGCATTGGGGTTTTCAATCAGCAGTAATAAATAAGCACTGCGACGGAGAATTTTCTCCACCAGCCCCATAACACGCTTCAATAGAGCAAGAATATCTGTCTCGGCGCGGTGCTGTCTTTCCAAAAGGGCTGAAAGCAGTTTCGGCATAAACTGATCGAGCCGCGCACGACCCTCTTTTTGCATGGACAGCAAGGCGCGACTGGCCTTAAACACCAGAACAGTATCAGCAATCGACTCAGCCTGATCAAACCCAAGAGCTTCCAGCTCGGCCTGCAATTCTGCTTTTGTTAGCTCATCCAGCCACAAATTAGGCCAGTGGTCTTCCACCTCAGCCTCTTCCTCCTCTGGCGGCGCTATCACCGTCTGAAAGCTGTCATCGACTATCAGTCGATGCGCCTCAAGTTGCCTGTAGAAATCATCCCAACCGGCAAAACCCATCAGCCAGGCAATACGCAATTGATCATTCTCATCGACAGGCAATGATTGTGTCTGCTTATCCTGATACCCCTGAATGGCATGCTCGGTATTACGCAAAAAGGTATAAGCCTGTGATAATTCCTCGGCCGCACCTTCAGGGATACAACGCTCAGCCTCCAACAAGGGCAACAACTTCAATAACTGCCTTTCACGCAGGCGCGAATCACGGCCACCGCGTATCATCTGGAAGACCTGCACCACAAATTCAACTTCACGAATACCGCCAGAGCCCAATTTCACATCACTACTGATACCCCGCCGCTGCACTTCACGGTTAATCAACGTCTTCATGGCTCGCATGGACTCAATGGCACCGAAGTCGACATATTTTCGATAGGTAAACGGACGCAAAATTTCCATCAACTCTTCACCGGCAGCTTCAGCACCGGGCAAACAGTCACCGGAAACGACTCGCGCCTTGATCATCGCGTAGCGCTCCCAGTCACGTCCCTGACTCTGGTAATACTCCTCCATGGCATCAAAATTTAGTGCCAGCCCGCCACTTTGGCCATAGGGGCGCAAACGCATATCCACCCTAAACACAAAACCGTCCATGGTGTTGGTATCAATACTGTTTATGACCTTCTGACCCAGCTTGATGAAAAACTCCTGGTTACTGATCTCCTTGCGCCCCCCCTGAGTGGTGCCCGCCTCAGGATAAGTAAAGATTAAATCAATGTCGGAGGATACATTCAGCTCATAACCGCCTAACTTGCCCATCCCCAGCACAACCAACGGCTGCTCTTGCCCAGAAAGCTTGCCAACCGGCTTGCCAAATCTTTCGGCCAGCTTGTTATAGTGAAATGTGATCGCCGCTTGAATCGTGGCCTCCGCCAGGTGTGTCATCTCACCTGTCGTATCCAGCAATTCCCCCAGACGACAAAAATCCCGCCAGAGAATGCGCAGCATCATATCCCTGCGAAAGCGCCTTAAGGTTCGGTCAAACTCTTTTTCGTCTTCTGTGTCGACAAGGCGATCAGCCAGATCAGAATGAATAGCTTCAGCTGTAAGCGTTTTGTGGGGATAATCCGCTTCAAGCCAGCTTAGGAAGTCGTCTTTTTTATCCAAAGTCTGGCGCGATACATACTCACTGCCCGTCCAGATACGCGCCAGCTGTGGTGGATTTTCAGGTGAGATTTGTAGCCAGGCATCTAAGCGACGAGTCTGGCCTTCATCGACCCCCCGCTGCCATTGCTCTATCGTTTTTTCAAGTTGCGGCCTCAGGCCTTCTGGAATGGTATTAACCGGCAGCACACACATACCTCTCGTTTTATTTAACCGAACATTACATTTGCACATCCGGCGGTGGCGCCACCCGCATAACCTCTTCGATGGTTGTTAATCCCTGGGCGACCTTTTGCGCTCCGGACAAACGTAACGTACGCATTCCTTCCCGCATGGACAGCTTACGCAATTCCAGCAGGTCGCAATTGTCCGTAATCAAACTTTGTACAGATTCGGTGAGCGGCATAATCTCATAGAGCCCCTGGCGTCCAAGATACCCCGTATTACGGCACTCCAGACAACCCTCCGGCTCATATATTTTTGGCGGCTTACTGGCACTCCACGGCCTGACCAAATTATTCCAAGCATCAAGGTCGATCTGGGACTCTTTCTTGCAATGTGGGCACAAGGTGCGCACTAGCCGTTGCGCCATGATTCCCAATACCGTCGATTTAATGAGATAAGAGGGCACACCCAAATCGAGCAGCCGAGTCACGCCGGTCGCCGCATCATTAGTGTGCAATGTTGAAATAACCAAATGCCCCGTCAATGCCGCCTGTACCGCCATTTTAGCCGTTTCAAGATCTCGTATTTCACCGATCATGATGATGTCTGGATCCTGACGCAACAAAGTACGCACACCCGTCGCGAAGTCCAGGCCTATATTGTGCTGGACCTGCGTTTGATTAAAGGCTTCCTCGACCATTTCAATTGGATCTTCAATGGTACTGACATTTACTTCGCTGGTAGCCAGCTGCTTGAGACTGGAATACAGCGTAGTGGTTTTACCGGAACCTGTAGGGCCCGTAACCAAAACAATACCGTGGGGCTTACCCACCATAGTCTGCCAACGCTGATAATCGTCCCCAACTAAGCCCAAATCGGAAAAGCTACGCAGCAGAACATCAGGGTCAAAAATCCGCATGACCAGTTTTTCACCAAAGGCTGTGGGCAAGGTTGAAAGACGCAACTCCACCTCTTGCCCCGTTGAGCGCTTAGTCTTAATACGCCCATCCTGCGGCTTACGCTTTTCGGCCACATTCATACGACCCAAAATCTTGATACGACTAGTGACCGCCGTGCAAATGGCCGCAGGCAGCTCATACACCTGATGCAAAACGCCATCAATACGAAAACGCACACGACCCACTTCCCGGCGCGGCTCAATATGAATATCACTGGCGCGCTGATCAAACGCGTATTGAAGCAGCCAATCAACAATATTAACGACGTGCTGGTCGTTGGCTTCAATGTCTTTATCTTTGAGCGAACCCAGCTCTAATAGCTGCTCAAAGTTAGTGACCGACGAGGGGCCAGCCAAACCGGAAGCGCCGGAGATGGACTTAGATAAACTGTAGAACTCAATGGTGTAACGCTGGATATCACAGGGCAAGGCACAGACTCTGCGCACCTGACGACGAACCACATGTTCCAGCTGAGGCACCCAAGCCGAAACAAACGGCTGGGTACAGGCTACGACCACCTCATGCTCACTGACGGAAATACATAAAATGCCGTGACGCTTGGCAAAGGCGTAGGACATCACCTCGGTAACGTCGGGCACATTTATTTTTAGGGGGTCGATATGCCGCAGCTCTAAATTTGCACGATCCGCCAACCACTGAGTCAAAGCGAGCTCGCTCAATTGAGATGATTGACCACTGCGATCTTCTAGATTCTGGCTGGCAATATAGCTCAGCGGATGCATTAGAGCTTGATCACGACTGCGAGTCTGCCCAGACAACAGGTTAGCGTCCTCTCTGCCTACACGGTCATCTTCGACCAAATCATCCAAAAGGTTACGCAAGTCCACTATTCGATCAACCGGCTGCACGGCATTCATAATTATTATTTCCTGATGCATCAATCTATGTCGATTGTAGCCAGATTAAGGGAGAAGTCATAGCCGCTACATCACAGCCCTAAAAATAGTGCCATAAAGATGAAATATTTTGTTAACATGCCAAACTTCTAGCTCAGCTACTCGCCAAAAAACTGGAGATTATTTATGCCTATTACAACGCCACTAGCTGGAT
The DNA here is from genome assembly GCA_030597965.1 of Cellvibrionaceae bacterium. Taxonomy (GTDB): domain Bacteria; phylum Pseudomonadota; class Gammaproteobacteria; order Pseudomonadales; family Cellvibrionaceae; genus JAUVQU01. The sequence goes on along the minus strand of JAUVQU010000111.1, from coordinate 3,894 downwards.
TGTTTGGCAAATCACCCATCAGACCCATCCAAGAACACATGAAAGTCTCCCACGAGGCAGCTGCCCTGCTGAACGACTTCTTCAAGGCGGTTAAAGCCGAAGACTGGAAAGAAGCCGCTAAGATTCAAAGAAACATCGGCAAATTTGAGAACAAAGCCGATGAACTGAAGAAAGAGATTCGCCTAAACCTTCCCAAAAGTTTGTTCATGCCAGTGCCTCGCGGAGATCTACTGGAACTTCTGAGCGTACAAGACAATATTGCCAACCGCTCAAAAGACATCGCCGGTATCATGTTAGGGCGTAAAATGACTATACCCAAAGAGATGGAAAAGCAAATGCTGGAGTTCGTCAAAACAGCCGTGGCCACTTCAGCTCAAGCAGTAAAAGCTATTGAGGAGCTCGACGAACTCTTAGAAACCGGCTTCTCAGGCCGAGAAGTAAGAATTGTACAAAAGCTGATTGAAAAGCTTGACCAGTTAGAACACCGTAACGATGAACTGCAGATTGCCATCCGCAGTAACTTATTTAAAATCGAAAAAGACCTTCCCCCTGTGGACGTTATCTTTCTCTATCGTATTATCGAGTGGGTAGGAGACCTCGCCGACCGAGCACAAAAGGTTGGCTCTCGACTTCAAATGTTACTGGCCCGCTAACACGGCCCAAAATAAGTTTAAAAAGGTTTTCCTATGGAAATTATTGCTGAGCACGGCCAGACACTACTGATTATGGCCTGTATTTTCGGATTATTTATGGCCTGGGGTGTCGGTGCGAACGATGTCGCCAACGCCATGGGCACATCGGTTGGCTCTGGCGCGCTCACCATCAAGCAAGCCATTCTTATTGCCATGGTATTCGAATTCCTGGGTGCCTACCTCGCAGGCGGCGAGGTCACATCCACCATCCGCAAAGGTATTATTGATACCAATGCCCTCGCCGAAACACCGGATTTATTAGTCTTCGGAATGATGTCCGCTCTGCTGGCCGCCGGTAGCTGGTTGTTAATTGCCAGCATCATGGGCTGGCCTGTATCCACCACCCATTCCATTGTCGGTGCCATTGTAGGCTTTGCTGCCGTAGGCATCTCAGTCGATGCCGTTGCCTGGGGCAAGGTCGGCAACATCGTCGCCAGCTGGGTCGTATCACCGGTACTGGCCGGAACTATTTCGTACATGATTTTCCGCAGCGTACAACGGTCGATCCTTGATACTGAAGACCCGTTTCGTAACGCTAAAAAATACGTGCCTTATTATATGTTTGTCGTGGGTTTTTTGATTGCCATGGTAACCATATTAAAAGGCCTTAAACACGTATTTAAAGATATGGGCTTCTCACTCAGTATCGTCGAGAGTCTTGGCCTCGCTACCGCTGTCGGGGTGCTAGTAGCCCTATTCGGCATACTCTTACTGAGAAGAATTAAAGAGGTCAAAAGCGAACACAACCGCTTTGCCAGTGTCGAGAAAGTATTCGCTATCCTCATGATTTTTACCGCCTGCGCGATGGCTTTTGCCCACGGCTCAAATGATGTTGCCAACGCCGTTGGCCCGCTGGCCGCTATTGCCAGCGTGGTGAGTACCGGCGGTGAAGTTGCGGCCAAGTCCGTTATGCCTAGCTGGATACTATTACTCGGTGGCGTTGGTATCATTATTGGCCTGGCCACCTACGGCTGGAAAGTAATTGCCACCGTCGGCAAAAAGATCACCGAACTCACCCCAAGCCGAGGCTTTGCCGCAGAGCTGGGTGCATCGGCCACGGTTGTGCTGGCCTCCTATACCGGCCTTCCGGTTTCCACGACGCACACTTTAGTGGGCGCGATTTTAGGTGTAGGCCTGGCACGTGGTATTGGCGCACTGAATCTCAGCGTGATAGGCACCATCTTTATTAGCTGGATCATTACCCTGCCAGCCGGTGCTTTCTTATCTATTTTATTTTTCTTCTTCTTTAAAGGCGTCTTTGGTTAATCAAGTAAAGGCCAGCAAACCACAAAACAGAACAAAACGAAAAGGCGCCGGCGAACCCCGCGCCTTTTTTATTGCCCGTGAATTTATTATTGCCTAAATATTTATTATCGACTTAACTAACATCAAGAGCAGTCTCGCTAAGCTATAGACGCACAAACAGAAATTAAGGAGCCATTTTGACCATTCGTCTTTTTCAGGTGGACGCATTCAGCAACAAACCTTTTGGGGGCAATTCGGCCGCCGTGTGTCCACTTGATCACTGGCTGACCGATGAGTTGATGCAGCAGATCGCAGCCGAGAACAACCTGTCAGAGACCGCGTTCTTTGTACGCGAGAACGAGCACTACCGTATTCGCTGGTTCACCCCCACTACCGAAGTTAATCTCTGTGGTCACGCAACTCTGGCCAGCGCCTACGTGTTATTTCATTGCCTCAACATTCAAGAGGACACCGTTCAGTTCAACTCCAATAGTGGCCCCTTGTTTGTCGAACGTCAGAGCGTCGAAGGTAAAGACGATTTTTTGCAAATGGATTTCCCCCAGGAGCCCTGCACCCCCTGTGCCGTACCCAAACTCTTGAGTGCTGGGCTGGGCGCTATGCCACGCTACACCCTCAGCGGTGAAGACCTGGTTGCGGTGTTTGATAAACAAAGTGAAGTTGCCGCCCTCAAACCACGCTTCCACATTTTGGAGCAGCTTCCCTACCGAGGCATCATAGTTACCGCCAAAGGGGATGATGTGGATTTTGTCTGTCGTTTCTTCGCCCCCGCTGTAGGTATCCCTGAAGATCCAGCTACCGGTTCAGCCTTTACCAAACTTGCCCCCTACTGGGCAGAGCGCTTAGGCAAAGAAAAATTTGAGGCCAAGCAAATATCTCAGCGCGGCGCAGACGTACAATGTGAGCTTAACGGTGATCGTATTCTGATACGTGGGCAGGCCTGCTTAATACTGCATGGCGAGCTGCTGCTGTAACTGAGAAGCTGGCAGCACGAAATCAACAGTGCGAGATGAAAGTAAAAAAACAGCGACTTTGTTACAGTAGAGTCCTTTACACAACATTGAGCACAATCCATGGCACTTTCTACAAGCTCATCCACAGAGCTACCGTCGCTATTTGAACAACTACGGCAGTTGGTTGCCGCGCCTTCGGTCAGCAGCCATAGCGCCAAATGGGACATGGGTAATCGAGCCGTTATTGAGCTGTTAGCAACCTGGTTGGACGAATTGGGCTTCAATACAGAAATCATCACCATCGGCGCACCAGAAAAGAATAAGTGCAACCTCATCGCCACCCTTGGACAAGGCCCCGGTGGACTGGTACTGGCGGGGCACACCGACACCGTTCCCTACGACGAACACCGCTGGACATCAGACCCTTTCAAGCTGAACGAGCGCGACAACAAATGGTTTGGCTTGGGCGCCACGGACATGAAAGGCTTTTTCCCTGTCGCCATTGAGGCCGCCAAAACATTTGCAGACTGCGAACTAAAACAACCTTTGATTATTCTTGCCACCGCCGACGAAGAGAGTTCAATGGACGGTGCTCGCGCTCTGGCTGAGCTGGGGCGCCCCAAGGCTCGCTATGCCGTCATCGGTGAACCAACCGGCCTCACGCCCATCAGAATGCACAAAGGCATTATGATGGAGCAGATAACAGTTGAAGGCCAGTCAGGGCACTCCTCCAACCCCGACCTAGGCCATAACGCTATAGAGTCCATGCATCTAGTCATTAGCGATCTACTGGCTTTTCGGCAGGAGCTACAAGCGCGTCACCAAAACCCCGGCTTTAGTGTGCCCATACCAACCATGAACCTGGGCTGTATTCACGGTGGAGATAACCCCAATCGAATCTGTGGTCAGTGCGAAATGCAATTTGATTTACGCGCGCTACCGGGAATGGACAACTCTGAATTGCGGGCAGACATTGACCAGAGATT
>JAUVQU010000136.1 GCA_030597965.1 Cellvibrionaceae bacterium | reverse complement strand
CAATTCAAAATAGAAAAAGAGTTCAGAATAGGTGCTTTCATTGCCCTGGTATGACTCTATAAATACTGCGGCAACATTGCTGATGATCAGCAATATCAGAGCGCCATTGATTATTACGCTGGTTAGAGATTTTGAAAAGTCTCTTTCGAGAAGCTGGTATAGGTTATATCTCAACATGATTATTTTTTTATTAATTTGATGATTAATTCTTAAGTTATTCTCTCAGGGTTTATTGCAAAAGGCTATACAGCGGATTATCTGTGTTATACCGGCTCCGGCAGCTGTTTATAAGGGTAACATTTGATCTTAAGAATTGTGAACTAGTAAGAAGGGCGACGCGAGATACGTATCCCTTTGCACAAAAATGTATGGCTCCCTCGTTATCGCAATCTACACTTGCAATCATAAGGGAGTCATACATTTTTGTAACCGGGTGGAGAGTTATTCAGCCATAAGTCTGGCTACATCCAGCATGCGGTTGGAAAAGCCCCATTCATTGTCGTACCAGGACATTACCTTAACCTGCTTGCCCAGTACGCGAGTTTGGTTGGCATCGAATATGGATGAAGCAGGGTGATGATTAAAGTCAGCTGAGACTAATGGTAAATCGTTATAAGCCAAAACGCCTTCGGGCAATTTTGCTGCGCCTTCGATAATGGCATTATTAATCTCTTCCACGCTTGTTTCTCGGTTGGCGTTAAACACAAGATCGACCATTGAGACGTTAATGGTAGGTACTCTTACGGCTAAGCCGTCCAACTTGCCTTGCAGTGATGGTAATACTTTTCCCACTGCACTAGCGGCACCGGTTTTGGTCGGCACCATACATTGTGCGGCGGCGCGAGAGCGATAGAAATCACCGTGGGCTTTGTCGATAAGATTCTGGTCATTGGTATAGGCATGGATGGTGGTCATCAATCCTGTTTCGATACCCACGGCATCGTCCAATACCTTGGCCACAGGCGCCAGGCAGTTGGTCGTGCATGAGGCATTGGACACAATTTTGTGTTCGTGCTTCAAACCTTCATCGTTAACGCCATAGACCACCATGTAATCCGCATCGGCAACGGGGTAGCCCGCCAGAACCTTAGGCGCACCGGCATCAATGTGTGCTTGCAGTGAGGCGTGGGTTTTGAATTTACCGGCACACTCCAATACAACATCCACACCGATATCAGACCAGGGGATGTCGGCGGGATTAGCGTGCTGCATAAATTGAATGGCGTTGCCGTTAATGATTATTTGATCATCGGTTGTGCTGACATCGCCGGCAAATATACCGTGGGTGGTATCGTATTTGGTCAGGTGGGCACACATCTTCAGGTCGGCGAGATCATTGATCGCGACGATTTCAAACTCATTATCCAAACCGGCTTCAAAAACGATACGGGTAATATTTCGGCCTATCCGACCATAACCATTAATACCAATCTTAATCATGCTTAGACTCCATCGTTAACTAAAAATATAAAATTTATTATTGGTGTTGTTACCATCATCCCATTTTAGCCCTTTGTCTCATAAATATATTACAAGGGCACAATCTCACTACCATCACTTCTTACAGCATAAAAAAGACAGTCCATTTTAGCGATGGCCGGGTTGGTGGTGACCATGAATAACTTAAGGTCCTGTCGTGCCAGTAGTTGGTGGTCTTTGATGTAAATAAGCTCATTGACTACGCAGGCTTCCTGGCTGTTTCTGCAGGAAAACAGTTCACTGGCATTGGGGTAGTCGGGCATTACCCAGCCCAGCATGTGATCTTTCGGGGTAATACCTGAGTTGTTGTGTTCAATACTGGTAATCAGCGTTAGGTCATGATCTTGTGAGAGTTCGTCTGCATAGGTAAGGCTGCAGTCAGGTTTTAATTCCAGCCGCACCGGGTTGTGTAATAGTTCTATCCCCCAGTCTGTGTCACCACTGCAAAGTACGTCCTGTTGAGTAAAGTATTTCTCTAACCCCTCCCAAGCTATGTTGTGGGCTTCTTCATCAAGGCGACCACCACATTCGATGGTGACTGTTGGGAATAGGGGTTCGCTGATTTCCATTAACGCGCCAAGCTTTAGGTGTGTTACTAACAGGCGTTGGGTAAACAGGGAGGTCAGCGCATCGTGCTGGCGATCCATGTGGGTAACTACACCAAAGGCGGGCCCAGAGCCTGATGTGTTGTGCATATCAATAACCGCTTCAGGTTGGTGTTGCTTGAGTTTTTCAAGAATGGCTTCTGCCAATTTCCCCTGCCTGTCATCGAATGGCGGCTTAAAGCAGCGGTTTAAATCACGGTTGGGTTCTATAACACGAGTGCTGAACATGGGCTCGGTTGACGCCGCTGCAACAGATGCGACGATGCACACGATATTTACAGCCGGTTGTCGCTCTGATTTGATCCACCGAAACAAGGCAATGGTGCCAGAAGGTTCGTTGCCATGAAGCAGGGTAACGAGGGCTCGGCAGCGAGAGATGTTTTTACCCGTTAGATGTATGACACTTGGGCCGCCGAGAAAGTCTAAAAATTCATAGGCATTATTGCCAATGGAATCGGGGTTTGGGTCGGTAAATTGGTTGAGTTTTACAGTCATTAGCATCTTCTTATTCCCACTCGCTCAGCGGAAGATTACTCAAGCTGTTTTGAATATAATCCTCCAGCATTAACCGATGACTTTCTTCCTTGCTGTGATTGGCTGCGTATTGTTCGATTTTACTTAATTGCCAATCGGCACCTGTCATACCCTTTTCGACTCTTTTTCGAATAACCCCAAGATACTTTTCCACTTCCTCGCTGGAAATACCGATACTGAGTAAGCCCTCTTTAGCAGATTCAATATTTTGTTTTAACACATCGATCAAAGGCTGCTGGCTGCACCCAGATTGATTGGGCTTCGGCCAGATGATTTTTGCAGAAAGTCCCGACTGGGCGGCACGGTAAAAATTAAATTCAGCCAGCCCAAACGGCAGGGCGGGCATTATGGTTTCCATTTTATCCCGGTAGTATTCGGCCAGACCTATATAAAAGGCGGCATTGGCGACCATATCGATAGCCGTTGGCCCAGCAGGCAGTGAGCGCATCTCAATTCGCAGATGACCGCCGTCGGCATCGTCGTAGACGGGGCGGTTCCAAAGCCAGACGGTACTCTGGTGTAAGCGTAATTCAGGCAGTCCCGGTATCTGCTCCTGTTGCAATTGTTCGAGTGGATCATCATGGCTGCACACGGGCAACAGTGGCGAATAAATATTGACGGTCTCGCGAAATAGCTCAAGAGCAGATTTACGTACCCAGCCCTGTCCAAAATTAACCCGCGCCGGTTCGTGCCATTGATAGTGATCCCTCACGCGGCAATCAATGGCCTGTTTAAACAGCGGGATACGGGTTTCCTGCCAGAGGCTATGGCCAAATAATCCCGGTGAGTTGGCGGCGGTCGCTAAGACCAGCGGCGTAACCAACTGTATGGCATTAAAAGTATCGGCATATTTTTGTGGTTCGACACGATAGTGCACCTGAAATGAGGTGTTGGCGCCTTCCAGGGTGATGTCCTGCATATCAAATTGCAGAGGGTCTCGGCCATTAATGTTGATTGAAAAATTATTGCCTCTGCGTTTCAGTAATTGCTCCAGTAAAAGGTGGTAGCGCTGTTTATCTGTAACGGCATCGGTACCAAAGTTTTCGGGTGTTAAGGTGGGTAATATACCGATAGGGAGAATACGTCCCTGGTATTTCTCGGCCACTTTATTGATCGTTTTTAGTTTCTCAGTTATTTCATTTTCTGTGCTGGAAAAAGGCTGCTGAGCAATAGAATAGGGGTTTAGGTTGTGCTCAAGGTTGTAGCGATTAAGTTCCAGGGTTAGTTGCGGATCCTTGGCGCTATTCAGTATTTCTTGATTGATGTAGAGCGGGAGTCCTTGCTTGTCGATAATGTACATCTCCAGCTCTGCACCCAGAATTACGCTGTCGGATTTAGCGACACCAAAACCGGGTGTTTGCAGCATCTGTTCAAGGGCTTGCAGGTTTTTACCGAGTTTATTTTGAAAGGCGCTAAACGTGGCCTCGTCAAACTGGCAATTGGTGATGTCCATACCCATAGCGTTAATGGTTCCTGTCTAAAAACTCTGGAGGCTGTTGTTAGAGTAATAGTGCAGTAAGTATTTATTGGCTAAATCATTACACTATTTGATTGTGGTTGTCTTGATCTGAGTTGGCAAACTCTCACACATTCGTTTCATTGTCTGGCCTTGTGGGAGCCTGCCTGCAGGCGAAGGGTTCTTATGGCTATTCCAGTTGGCATTGCCGGGTTGTACGATCAAAGCACCCTATATCTTTTTGTGGTAGACTGCGCGCCTGATCATTGAATCAGTCGCGTCATCTTTAGTTTCCTTATCTGATTACTGAATGCCGCACTCCCAAACTGGAGAGTTAATAAGCCGCAGATTGTTCTGCCGGTTTATGCATTGAGTATCAAACGCCTCAAGCATCTCTTTGAATTTTTTTAACACAACACGTTGATGTGTTGTGTTTGTTATTGGGCATTTAAACGAAGCCCTTGTTGGAATAATGTATGAATTTTACCGAACTGGGTTTAGCTGAACCCATTGCTCGCGCTGTGAGCGAAAAAGGCTATAACGAACCATCACCGATCCAGGAAAAAGCGATCCCCGTTGTTTTGAAAGGTGGAGACTTGATGGCCTCCGCGCAAACGGGTACGGGTAAAACCGCCGCCTTTACACTGCCAATGTTGCACCGTTTACTGGACATGCCCCGTGCCTCGGCCAATAAAACCCGCGCGCTGGTATTAACCCCAACCCGTGAGTTGGCAGCGCAGATTCTCGAAAATGTACAGGCTTACAGTCAGCACACCAATATTCGTTCAACGGTTGTATTTGGTGGTGTGAAAATTAATCCGCAAATGCAAAAGCTTCGCGGTGGGGTAGAGGTTTTAGTTGCTACTCCTGGCCGTTTATTGGATTTACACAGTCAGAATGCAATTAAGTTTGATGAGCTGGATATGCTGGTACTGGACGAAGCTGACCGCATGTTGGACATGGGTTTTATTCATGACATCAAACGTATTCTTCGCTTGTTACCGAAGAAGCGTCAAAACCTGTTGTTTTCCGCTACCTTCTCCCATGAGATTCGTGATTTGGCGCGTGGCTTATTGGACGAACCTGCTGAAGTGAGTGTTGCACGTGAGAACACCGCAGCGGAATTAATTGAACACAAGTTACACCCAGTTGATAAAGGCCGTAAAACAGAATTACTGAGTCACCTGACCCGCACAAACGGTTGGGATAGAGCGTTGGTATTCAGTCGTACCAAACACGGTGCGAACAAGCTGGATAAATTGTTAGAGCGCGATCATATTCGCGCAGCAGCTATTCACGGTAATAAGAGCCAGAACCAGCGCACTAAAGCACTGGCTGATTTTAAAAATGGTGAAATCACCTTGTTGATTGCTACCGACATTGCCGCACGTGGTATCGATATTGATCAGCTGCCTCAAGTAGTTAACTTTGATTTGCCGAATGTTCCCGAGGATTACGTACACCGTATTGGTCGTACAGGTCGTGCGGGCAGTACTGGCCATGCTATTTCTTTGGTGAGTGAAGACGAATACAAGCAGCTACAAGATATTGAGCAGGTGATTCAGCGTCATATTGAGCGTGAAATGGTGGAAGGGTTTACACCGACCATGAAGCTTAGAACGTCACGTGATATTAGGCCGCTTAAGGCACCACGCCCGAAAAAGCCAAAAGCGAGAATGGACTCAAATGAAGGTAATGGTCAGGCTCGCGCTAAACCTCGCCGTCGCAATAGAACTAATAGCGGCAGTCGTACTTCCCCTGGCAATGGCTCTAACCGTTCAGAGAATGGCTCAGGCAATCGTTCGTTGGGTAATAAACCACGTACTGGAAATCGTTCTGCTGGTGGAAACTCGACAGGTAAAGTCAGATCAGCTTAATTAATATTAAGTAATGATTTATCGAAAGGCGACCTTTAAGGTCGCCTTTTTTATTGAGGCCTAATTATTGGGGTCCAGTTTTTTTCTTTCCATATTCTCAGCGATGATAATAAATTCTGTCACTTCTGTTTCAATATTTTCTAAGCGCTCTTTAAGCTCGACTTCAATATCTTCTTGTTTACGTAATAGTGTAAAAGAGCGCAATTCTTCCTGAATTCTAGTGTGTCGTTCAACAAGAAGAATAGTGGCAATACCACTGGCAGGTGCAAGCAACCACCAGAATAGAGGTGGTAAATGCCCCTGGCCCAGAAAATTGGCTTGTAACGTCCAGAATAACGGAAAGGCAATAACGGCGCTGAATAATTTCACGGTTGATTTACGGTGCGTTGGAATTTTTAAAAGACTTATCCAGCGAGTTAAATAAAAGGGCAAAGCGTTTAATAGAAAACCTATAAAGGATAAGGGTAAACGCACCAAAAACAGTGAGAAACGTTTAATGATTGACGCTTTTTTAATGTATTTGGTTTGCT
>JAUVQU010000083.1 GCA_030597965.1 Cellvibrionaceae bacterium | reverse complement strand
GTATTGCGGGTAATGACCCAGAAGATATGGCGGAAGATATGCAGCCACTCTACGAAATGATCGTAGATAAGGTGCCAGCGCCTGATGTGGACATCAATGGTACATTCCAAATGCAAATTTCTGCACTGGCCTATGATAGCTATGTGGGCGTTATCGGTGTAGGTCGTATTGCGCGCGGTACTTTGAAGCCGGGACAGCAAGTGATTGTGAAGTCGGCCGATGGCAAAGAGCGTAAAGGCAAGGTGCTGAACGTTAAAGGTTACCTGGGGCTTGAGCAGATCGAAACGGAATTGGCGACAGCCGGTGACATTGTTTGTATTAATGGCATCGACGGCTTGAGTATTTCCGATACTTTGTGTGATCCAGAAAATGTTGAAGCATTGCCTGCGTTGAGTGTGGATGAGCCAACAGTGAGCATGACTTTCATTGTTAATAACTCGCCATTTGCAGGTAAAGAAGGCAAGTTTGTAACCACACGAAATATTAAAGACCGTTTGGATCAAGAATTGATTCATAACGTAGCGTTGCGTGTGGTTGAAGGCGATACTCCCGATAAGTTTGTTGTATCGGGTCGTGGTGAATTACACCTGTCGGTATTGATTGAAACCATGCGCCGTGAAGGTTTCGAGATGAGCATCTCGCGCCCTGAGGTAGTGCAGAAGGAAGTGGATGGTGTTATTCACGAGCCGTTTGAAATTGTTGTGATCGACGTAGAGGATCAGCATCAGGGTTCTATTATGGAAGAGCTTGGCTTGCGTAAAGCTGAGATGACCAACATGGAACCGGACGGTAAAGGCCGTGTGCGTCTTGAGTTCATGATGCCTTCACGTGGTTTGATTGGCTTCCGTGGCTTGTTCCTCACTTTAACTTCAGGCTCTGGCATCATGACCAGTATCTTTGATCACTACGGTCCCGCTAAGCAAGGTGAAGTAGTCAGCCGTCAAAATGGGGTACTGGTTAGTATGGTAAAGGGTAAGACTGCTGCCTACGCACTGTTTAACATACAGAGTCGTGGTCGTTTATTCCTGGGCCATGCGATTGATATCTACGAAGGTCAGATCGTGGGTATTCACTCGCGTTCTAACGATTTGGCGATCAACCCTATTAAGGGTAAGCAGCTTACCAACGTACGTGCATCCGGTACCGATGAAGCGCTGACTTTGGTTCCGCCAATTACTCATACCCTTGAGCAGGCTTTGGAATTTATTGAAGACGATGAGTTGGTGGAAGTAACACCCGTAAGTATTCGTCTGCGTAAGAAGCTTTTGACTGAGAATGAGCGTAAGCGCGCTAAGAAGTAAATAACGCTTCATGTTTCATGCAAGACGCAAAAAGCCACATTTGAAAGAATGTGGCTTTTTTGTTTTCTAGGACAGTATCCAACGACTTTTCTATTCGCCAGCAAGGCTGGCTTCTACAGTTGGGGTGTGTAGGAGCTTGCCTTGCAAGCGAACCCCTCCTTTAGCGGCATTCTTTATGGCGATAACAGCTGACCATATGATCATTCACTAGGCCGCAGGCCTGCATATAGGCGTAGCAAATGGTTGGGCCTACAAAACTAAAACCCGCTTTTTTAAGCGTTTTACTCATCAATTCAGATTCTGGAGTTGAGGCGGGCAAATCGCTCATTGTTTTGAATTTATTTTGAATGGTTTTCCCATCCACAAATTGCCATAAATAATCACTAAAGCTGCCGTGCTTTTCTTTGATGTTTAGAAACGCTTGGGCATTTTGTACCGCACTTTTAATTTTCAATTCGTTGCGAATGATGCCGCTGTTATCTTTGAGCTGGTGAATTTTTTTGTCGTCATAGCGCGCAATTTTATTTGCATCGAAGCCATCAAAAGCAGTGCGATAATTTTCCTGTTTCCGCAATACGGTAATCCACGACAGTCCAGCCTGTGCGCCTTCCAATAATAGAAATTCGAAGAGCTGGTTGTCGTCGTAGCAGGGGCTGCCCCACACTTCGTCGTGGTATTTCTGGTACAAATCGTCACCAAGGCACCAGTCACAGCGATGTTTTGTCTCAGTCATGGTGAAATCGTTTATTATTGAGGGTCATACATTCTATTACAGCAGGGGCGTACTGTGCGCGGACTAATTCAGAGAGTAAAACACGCTCAGGTAGACATTGCGGGTCAGACGGTGGGCCAGGTTGATCAGGGTATTTTATTGTTGTTGGGTGTAGAGCGTGAAGATGATACCGGGTGCTTGGAGAAGATGCTGCACAAGGTGCTGAACTACCGAATTTTCCCTGACGAAGACGGTAAAATGAATTTGAGCGTCAGTGATATTGCGGGCGGTATTTTGGTTGTTTCGCAGTTTACTTTGGCGGCGGATACAAAAAAGGGTTTGCGTCCCGGGTTCTCTACCGCCGCCACTCCTGATGTAGCGCAACAAATGTATGATGAGTTTTTAGCCCGTTTGCAGGTGGTTCACGCAGATGTGGCCAGTGGTGAGTTTGGCGCTGACATGCAGGTCACCCTGTGTAATGACGGCCCTGTGACTTTCCTGTTAGAGACTTAGTGCCCCGTGATGCCTGCCTGATAGCAAGATTGTGGTTTAGTCTATACTGATACGAGAAGCTTTAAGGACGGGCTTGGCTAATGGGACAGATGGATATATACGCTGCATCAATACTGATTGTTGATGATAATCCGGTCAATATTGCCGTGGTAGAAGCGATTCTCAGCAAGGATGGCTACTCCCATGTGCAGTCGACCACCAATCCTCTGGAAGTGATCCGGCGCTACCGTGAGTATCAATACGACCTTATTCTCCTTGATGTGCATATGCCTGAGCTCAGTGGTATTGAGCTTATGCAGCGTATGGTCGATGCTTTTCCTGATGATTACCTTCCTATTATTGTGCTTACCGCCGATTACACCACTGAAACCCGTACTCAGTGTTTGTCAGGTGGAGCCAAGGACTTTATCGGCAAGCCGTTCGACAAGGTCGAGGTGTTGCTTCGAGTGCGGAATATTCTCAGTGTCTGCATGCTTAATAAGGCAGCCCAACGACAGAATATCGTGCTTGAAGAAAGAGTGCGCGAGCGTACCCGACAGCTCAACGAGGCCCAGATTAAACTGATTCAGTGCCTGGGTAAGGCGGCGGAATACCGTGACAATGAAACGGGTATGCACGTGGTGCGAATGAGTAAAAGTTGCGAGCGGCTGGCTCGGCAGATGGGATTGAGTGAGGCGGAGTGTGAATTAATTTTACAGGCCAGTCCTATGCATGACATTGGGAAGATAGCTATTCCCGACAAGGTGCTGCTCAAAAAGGGTCGCTTTGACAAAAGTGAATGGCAAATAATGAAAACCCATACTGAGGCGGGAGCTGAGATTTTGGGTGGTTACGACTCTCAGCTTATGCAGGTGGCCTCGCAGATTGCATTGACTCATCACGAAAAGTGGGACGGTAGCGGTTACCCGAAGGGGTTGCAGGGTGAAGAAATCCCGCTTTATTCACGCATTGTTGCTGTTTGTGATGTCTTTGATGCGCTGACTTCGTCCCGTCCTTATAAAAAAGCCTGGTCGGTAAAGGCTGCGTTAGAATATTTACGTGAGCAATCAGGGCAGCACTTCGAGCCGAAGGTGGTTGATGCTTTTATTCAGATAGTCGATGAGGTCGTGCTTTTGCAGGCAGAATTTGTCGATGAGCCGGTGGAAGTCGATAGCCGTCGCGAGGGTAACCTGCCGGTGCAATGGTAAGAGGCAGCCATCTTTTTTGCTGCTTACTCTTTTTACTGTGCCTCTTCGGTGTTGTCTTCTTTTTTGTCTTTGGATAGCAGTTTTCCAAAAAACACACCCACCTCAAACAGCATCCACATGGGTATAGCCAGTAGCGATTGCGAAAGTACATCTGGTGGCGTCAGTAGCATGCCAAACACAAAACAAAAAACAATGATGTAGGGTCGTTTTTTGGTCAGCGCTTCGGCGCTGATAACGCCCGTGGTAATTAAGATAATCGCCGCAATGGGAATCTCAAAGGCAAGACCAAAGGCAAAAAATAGCTTTAATACAAAATTTAAATAGCTGTTTATGTCGGTCATCACCGTCACCCCTTCGGGGGCAACGCTGGTGAAAAACCCAAAAATCAGAGGAAATACAACAAAGTACGCAAAGGCGATGCCCGCATAAAAAAGCAGGATACTGGAAGCGAGTAACGGCACCGCTAGGCGCTTTTCGTTTTGGTAAAGTGCTGGGGCGATGAAGCTCCATATTTGATAAAGCGCGAAGGGCATGGCGATAAAAATCGCGATGAAGAGTGTGAGTTTAAAGGGCGCTAAAAAAGGGGATGCAACATCGGTTGCTATCATGGTGCTGTTTTCTGGGAGTAAATCTTGTAATGGTGCAGAGACTAAGGTGTAGATGTCATTGGCAAAATAGAACAGCCCTAAAAATACCACCAGCACGACAATTAATACACGGATCAAGCGATTGCGCAGCTCAATAAGGTGCTGCACTAACGGCATTTGCTGGTCGTTGGTGTCATTGATGATGTCGTCAAGAGGCTCGTTCATGAGTCGGTACGGTCATTGTTCGATGAGACTGGCGTGTTATCGGCGCTTTGTTGGAGTTTCTTTTCTGCAGTATCTAGTGCTTGTTTTGCTTGCTCTTCGGTTTCTTGCAGATGACGCATGACTTCTTCGTTGTGCAGCTGGCGACGAATATCATCTGCGCCAATTTGACGTTCAAATTCTGATCGAGTTCTATTGATACCGCGTTTCAGCCGTCCCCACCAGAGGCCGGCCGTGCGTAAAGTCCCCGGCAGTTGCTCAGGGCCAATGACGAGCATGGCAACAACTGATATGAGTAATAGCTCGAAAAAGCCAATATCAAACACGTCGGTTACTCTTTAGTTGTCGGCTCTTCTTTGGCTGAAGGCTCTAGCTTCTCGGATTCACCTTCGATGACATTGTCGTCAGAGGTTTTTTCGTCAAGGCTCTTGTCGTCTTCTGCCGTTGCATCATCGTTGACCGCTTTCTTGAAGCCTTTGATGGCTCCACCTAGGTCGCCGCCAAGTCCGCGCAGGCGTTTGGTGCCAAACAGCATAACGACGATGACCAGAATGATGAGTAATTGCCAAATACCAATTCCACCAATGCCCATAATAAATATCTCTTCTTTTGACTGTGGTTGGCTGCTGACAGCCGATTATTTACTGCGATTTTCTTTTTCTTCCAGACCGGAAAGATCAAAGCGTCGCGCTAACTCCTTAAGTATAGCGCCTGAGTCCTCACCGAGGTGCGAGAGCATCACTAAACTGTGAAACCAGAGGTCGGCGGTTTCGTAGATGACATCGCTGTTATCGCCACTGCGTTCAGCGTCTTTGGCTGCGATAATCACTTCTACGGATTCTTCACCGACTTTTTCCAGGATCTTATTCAGCCCTTTCTTGTGCAAACTGGCTACGTAGGAGCTCTCGGGATCCGCGTTGTTTTTACGCTCCCCCAAAATATCGTTTAGCTTGCTCAGTACATCACTCATGAATAAATCTCTTTGGGGTCTTTAATAACAGGGTCTGTCGCAACCCATTGCCCGTCTTGTAGTGTACGGTAAAAACAAGATTCTCGGCCCGTGTGACAGGCTATGCCGCCCAGCTGTTCTATTTGTAAGACGATCACGTCGGCATCGCAGTCGAGGCGAATCTCTCGTACCAATTGTGTGTGACCGGAGGACTCACCTTTGCGCCACAGCTTTGAGCGTGAGCGCGACCAATAAACAGCAATGCCTTCGGCTGCGGTTAGCTGAAGTGATTCACGGCTCATCCAAGCCATCATTAATATACGGCCTGTTTCAGCATCTTGAGCGATCGCAGCGACAAGGCCATCGTCGGTCCATTTGATGCTGTCTAAAGCGGCGTTATCGACGGTGTTGGAAAGTGATTGCACGTTGCTCTTCTTCCGCGTTATTGGGTCTTCAGGTGCTGGTCTAAGGGAATTCTAACACTCAGACCTACTAGCGACTAATTAATAACCAAAGCGCTAAGCCACCCAGTGCCAGGCTATCGATAGGTAATTCCGTCACGCTGATGCCCATGCTTGGCAGCGCGGTAATAACGGCCCCTGCAAAGGCCAATAGCCCTATGGCGGTGCGACGCCGACTGCGCGCTCTCGGTGCTTGAAATTGTTGGATCGTCTTTTGTATTTCGGGCGCGATGTCGGCAATCTGGCGTGCCTGGTCGAGTGACGCGAAAAGCATATCCGGAATTTGTGGGAATTGTTCCAACCATTCGGGGCCGTGGCGCTTTAATTGCTCCGCTATGCTGCGAGGATGGATTCGATCCTGTTGCCAGCGCTCCAGGAAGGGCTGAGCGGTTTGCCAAAGGTCGAGCTCAGGGTAGAGCTGACGTCCCAAGCCTTCAATATTGAGCAGTGTTTTTTGTAGCAGCACCAATTGAGGCTGGACTTCCATATTGAAGCGACGAGCTGTTTGGAACAGGTTGATGACAATCAGCCCAAACGAAATTTCTTTTAAGGGCTTTTCAAAAATAGGTTCACAAACGGTGCGAATTGCGCTTTCAAACTCGTTGACACGGGTGTCTGATGAGACCCATCCGCTCTGTACATGCAGTTCGGCGACAAGGCGATAATCGCGCTGGAATATGGCCAGTAAATTCCTTCCCATATAGTACTGATCTTCTTGGGATAGGGTGCCGATGATGGCCATGTCCACGCAGAGGTATTGGGGCTTGTCGGGATGCTCCCGCGAAACAAATATGTTGCCAGGGTGCATGTCTGCGTGGAAGAAATTGTGGTCGAATACCTGGCGAAAGAATATTTCAACGCCGTTTTCAGCCAGCGCTTTCATGTTGGTGTTTTGCGCATTCAATTCATCGAGGTTGGTAACAGGAATGCCGTAAATGCGCTCCATTACCATGACATTTTTGCGGGTGTAGTCCCAGTAAACATCGGGTATATACAATAGGGGCGAGTCGGTAAAGTTACGGCGCAGTTGGGAGGCGTTGGCGGCTTCGCGCTGTAAATTTAATTCATCAAAAATAGTGTGCTCATAGTCGCCAACAACTTCTACGGGGCGCAGGCGTTTACCTTCGGGAGCGTAGCGCTCAACCAGTCCAGCTAGTGTATAAAGAAGCTTGATGTCTTTTTCTATGGTTTTTTCAATGCCGGGGCGAATGACTTTAACGACGACCTCGTCACCATTGTGTAGCTTCGCGCTGTGTACCTGAGCCACCGAAGCGGAGGCGAGGGGATGGCGGTCAAATTCGGCAAATAACTCTTCAACGGATGCGCCGAGTGCGGATTCAATGATCTCGCGGCAGCTATCTTTATCAAAAGGGGCTACATTATCTTGCAGGTTGTCGAGTTCAGACGCTATGTCGCTGGCAACCAGGTCGGGGCGAGTGGAAAGCAGTTGGCCAAATTTGGTAAAGACGGGACCCAGATCTTCAAAGAAGTGTCGGAGGCGTTCGCCGCGACTGAGTTTTGATGCGGGCAGAAAGATCGTGAAACTCAGCAGAACACGAAGGCCTAACGGCAGCTTATCTTTGGGAATCAGTTCGTCGAGACGATAGCGCAGAGCCGTAATCAGTATTCGCAATAGGCGTAAGAATGCCACCATAACGCTATCAGCCTTTTTCTGTAGTGTTTGTGGGGGGTGTTTTCTTTATCTTATCAAAACGTGATTGCAAGCGGTCCGCGGCCAGTCGTAGTTGATCCACTTCTCGGTTAAAGCGATCAAGCTCGGAGCGTGTAGGTGTGGCGCGCAGTTCTTCGGTTAAAAATTCCTGAGCGAGACGTTTGATATCGTGGCCACGCTCGTTGATCCAGTTCGCTCGATTGCGAATATGCGTCGCGACAGTATGGCTGACCACATCGCCCAGGTAGGGGCTCAAGGCATCTTCCCAGTCAACTTCCAGCTTGGAGAGGATGCGCTGCAGCTCGGCCAGTAATGAAGTGCTGCCCCAGGCCTCGACGCCCGTTTCAGACAGGCTGATGTTGTCGCTCAGCGCTAATTGGATCAAGCCGAGAGGGTTGCCGCGCAGACGCGTAGTGGGTTTGTCGTGGTGAGAGGTAACAGCGACCTTCTCTGACTCAAATTGTAAGCAGAGATTAAATTCGGGCTCTACAATTTCAATCAGCAGACTCTTGCCTGCCAGCTCGCCAATAGCTTGGCGAGAAGCGGGATCAAAGGCCAGTGCGCTATTGATTGCCTGCTCCAGAGTGGCAGACATCGCCGCATTAATGGTTGGGTCAAGTTTCATGGCTGATATAAGACCTTAGGGCTTAGTGCCTTTGTGCAGGGCTACAATACCGCCGGTCATATTGTGGAATTCACAGTTGGCAAAGCCGGCGTCAACCATCATGTCTTTTAAGGTTTCTTGATCAGGGTGCATGCGAATTGATTCGGCCAGATATTTATAGCTTTCAGAGTCATTGGTGATCAGCTTGCCTATGAATGGCAGCAGGCGGAAGGAGTAGGTGTCGTAGGCCTTATTAAGCAATTCGCTTTGTGGCTTAGAAAATTCTAATACCAGCAGGCGGCCGCCAGGCTTTAGTACGCGCAACATTGAGCGTAATGCGAGATTTTTGTCGGTGACATTACGCAGACCGAAGGCGATGGTAATACAATCGAACGTGTTATCCGGGAAGGGCAGGTATTGGGCATCGGCCTGGGCGACCACCATATTGCCGCTAACGCCGCGGTCAGTGAGACGATCACGACCCACGCGCAGCATTGATTCGTTAATGTCTGCCAGTACGACGAGACCGTCCTGGCCTACAAGCTTTGAGAACTTGTAAGTGAGGTCGCCGGTGCCACCTGCTATATCGAGCACCTTGTGACCAGCGCGGACGCCAGAGATTTCGATGGTGAATCGCTTCCAGAGTCGATGAATGCCTCCCGACATCAAATCGTTCATTAGGTCGTATTTGCCGGCAACTGAGTGAAATACATCAGCAACACGGTCTGCTTTTTCATCGACAGGGACTTCTTTGTACCCGAAGTGGGTGGTTTTTTTATCACTCATGGTGGTCTTCACTGTTTTCGGCGAGCCGCTATTGTACCTGTGCTTACCGCTATTGCTAGTGAAAGGCCGTCAATCGACGGCCTTTTCTATAATGTGGTTTACCTATTCAACTGGTTGCCCTTTTGATGGGTTAACTCTTTCTCGCAGTTGTTGAATGACTTGATAGAACATAGGCACCAGCAGAGTCGCGAAAATAGTGGCGGCGATCATTCCTCCTAATACGGTAACGCCAATGGACACGCGGCTCACGGCCCCTGGCCCAGTAGAGAATATTAAGGGGAGTACACCGAGTATAAATGACAGAGCGGTCATTAATACCGCTCTAAAGCGCAAGCGTGCGGCATTGAGCGCAGCGTCAAATACACTGGCACCTCGCTGCCGTTCACTGACGGCAAATTCCACAATCAGAATAGCGGTTTTGGTGGATAATCCGATGAGTAAAACGAGTCCCACCTGTGCGTAAATATTATTGGGAATATCCATAATCTGGAGTGCACCAAAAGCTCCGAGCAGTGCCAGTGGCACCGTGCCTAGTACTG
>JAUVQU010000091.1 GCA_030597965.1 Cellvibrionaceae bacterium | reverse complement strand
TTCAGCATGGTGTCATCGGCGGCATTTTGCGCCATTGTTATTTTTGTAAAACCTAATAATTGAGCCTGTTCTGCGACTCTATCGCCTGGAACCAGTATTGGCTGATTTAATGCCTCTGTATTCTCGGTCTCTATCAACAAATCATACCAATTTTTCAGCGATTCCCCCGAGTGCAACGCAACCCAATGATTCAGGTCTGTCTTGGTACTTAGGGTAAGGTAATCCATGTTCTTATATTGGTCCAATAGATCCTGCGGGGGGCATCGCGTATACAGCTCACAGTAGTCTACTGTAGCACCACGCTCTATCAACGTTTCCGCCAACAGCGGTCGACCGCCCTGCCCTCTAAATATTAATACTTTCTCGGCCTCAAGGCACTGTAATTCTGGCAGCGCCAATAGCGCCTCAGTATTCATGGTACCAGGGGCAACAATAGCATCGCAGCCCTGTGCAATTAATGCGGTCGCGGTCGCGGTTCCGACCGCGTAGAATTTAATATCTATTGGCCACTGAGGCCAGTAATCATGCAGCCATTCGCACCCATAGCGGACTGCATTTTGACTTACAAAAATCGCGTGCTGGTAGTGATCAAAATTAAGGATAATGTTTTTAATAGCCTGGGTATCAGCCGTACAGTCTACAGGCGTGATTTCCAGCAAAGGCAGTGAACATGTTTTCGCTCCCTGCTCTTCCAGCCGCGCGCGCCACTTTTCAGCCTGCTGTATTGGCCGGGTCACCAGTACTTGCACACCGCTGAGAGGCTGGCCGCTAGTCACCGTAAACCTCTTTTAAAATAGCGCCGGCGCCTGCATCCAATAGTCGCTCGGCCAGCGTAATACCGAGAGTTTCGGCCTCATCTTTATGCCCGCGAATCTCATCTGTCAGCATTTGCACGCCATCGGGACTACCGACCAGACCTCGCAACCAGAGATTATCCCCTTCATGAACGGCATAACAACCAATAGGTACCTGACAGCCTCCTTCAAGGCGTTTGTTCATTGCTCGCTCAGCCACCACCTGCTCAGCACTCAATTTACAGTGCAGCGGAGCCAATAACTCGGCAATGCGTGCATCATCAACGCGCGCTTCAATACCGACAGCGCCCTGCCCGCCTGCCGGCAAAATTGCTTCGGCGGCAATCGCCTCACGAATACGCTCGCCCATACCCAAACGAAGCAGGCCGGCACTGGCCAAAATAATAGCGTCGTATTCACCATCATCCAGCTTTTTCAGGCGGGTATTCACGTTGCCACGCAGAAATTTTATTTCAAGATCCGGCCGACTCGCCAATAACTGGCACTGACGACGCAGGCTTGATGTGCCAACGACGCTGCCCGCGGGTAATTCCGCTAAGCTGGCATAGGTATTTGAGACAAACGCATCACGGGGATCTTCACGCGGGCAAATAACCGCAAGACCTAGACCTTCCGGGAACTCCATCGGCACATCTTTCATCGAGTGCACGGCAATATCTGCTGTTTTTTCCAACAGCGCATGCTCCAGTTCCTTTACAAACAGGCCTTTGCCACCAACCTTCGCCAGCGGAACATCAAGAATCTTGTCGCCTCGACTTACCATCGGCACCAGCTCAATGGCAAGCTCCGAATGGAAACGCTCCAGCTCGGCTTTTACGTATTCCGCCTGCCACAAAGCTAAGGCACTTTTTCTGGTGGCAATACGAAGAATTTCTGACATGGGTAATTCTCATTAAAACACTGACAATATACGGGCGCCTGCGCCTGCGGACTAGCGCCATGATAGCAAAGCCCGCGCCTCAAGGGGGGTAATTTATTAGTAATGATGCGACTTATAACTGCGTTAGAAGCTTGCGCAGATTAGCCATATGTCGACGGCTGACGGAAGGCCTTAGATCACTGTTCGACAAGCGCAAACAATAGTGCCCATCCTCTTTTTTTTCCAAAGCAACAATAGATCGAATGGACACTAGGGCATTGCGGTGCACCCGCACAAAAAGCTCAACCAATTCCGCCTCTAACTCCTTTAAGGTGTCGTCAATTAATACTTGCCCTTGTTGATGGTGCGCCGTCACATATTTTTGTTCGGCCGAAAACAAGTGAACCTGATCAATAGGAATCAACTCTATTCCGTTATGGGTTTTAGCACTGACATGACTGCGTCGATTACCGCTAACACCCTCTTCATTTAAAACTGTTCGTTGCGCCTTATTCAGGGTTTTGGCTTTGTCTAAGGCAGCAAATAACTTCTCTTTTCGGACGGGCTTTAATAGGTAATCACTGGCACTGACATCAAACGCCTGCAGCGCGTGTTGCTGATGGGCGGTACAAAAAATAATGGCGGGAGCATCGTCTAATTCCTGCAACCATTGAGCAAACGTTAAGCCACTATCGCCGGGCATATGGATATCCAGCAACACAACGTCAGGATCGCAACGGAGCACCGCCTCTTTAGCTTCGTCGCTATTGGCCGCCTGTGCCACAACTTCTCCGCCGCCATAATCAGCCAGCATTCGCCGCAGTCGCTCGCGGGCGAGGAACTCATCATCAATAATGACAATATCCATCTCCGTTAGATGCCCCCTTTAAAGTCTTTCGCAGGTCCTGGGTAATACACTTTCGTCACAAATTGAGCACCTATATTCCGTGCCGAAATAAAAGACTCAGTCCCGTAATGCGCATGCAATCGATGCTCAATATTTTTCAGCGCCAAACGATTACCCCTGGACTCATCAGTTTTTTGCTCCCCGCGTTGTTGCCCCCCACTCTTAGGCAATGGATTGACTACTCGAATATCGACGCCACCCTCTTTAACCGCAAGACTGACATCAATAACCCCACCTTCTGGCAATGGCTGAATACCGTGTAAAATCGCGTTTTCTATCAACGGCTGAAGTAACAAGCTGGGTATCTGCCAGCCACTGCCCCGCTCAATTAACGCCTCATCGACAGACCAATTAACCTGTAAGCGCTCATCCAGTCGCGCCTGCTCTATTTCTATATATTGCCGGCACAGCTCCAGCTCTGTACTAATCGGCACCAATCCAGGCTCTGCCAAATTAGCCCTAAATAAAGCGCTTAAATCCTCAACCAGGCGCTCTGCTTTCTCTGCATCAATAGCGATAAGACTCGCCACACTATTCATACTATTGAACAAAAAATGTGGCTGAATTCGCGACTGCAATGACTGAATACGAGCCTGAAGCTCAGCCTGCTGCTGGTTACTTAGTTGCTGCTGTAAATACAAATAGCGAAGAATAATGCCGGTAATAATGGCTGAAAGTAATGCATTGCTGAACAGCAACCAGCCCTCAAATGACCGGTAGATTGCCATCATCGCGAGTAGCGTACACGTCAATGTCACCACCTGCACAACGGCATAACTAACCAGCCCCGCCTGCCGCGCAGGTTTGCCCGCCAGCCAAGGTCGCATTCGGCAGAGAATAACCGCACTCAGCAGCGTTACCCACTGGATAAACATGGAACGCAAACCAAGACCCGTCCAATCAAATCCGCCCCAAGCGAACGACACCCTCTCGGCATCGGCGATAGCCAACACTAACGCCAACAACTCCCCCAACAACACCAAAAAAAACACGGCCTGAGGAGTGCAAATATCCGGTAAAAACTCATGTCGGCCCTGCTCTTGCTCGCGAAGGCTCTGCTCGTTATTTATTTTTGCCAAACTTCTGAAGCCATCCAATAATCAATGGGTTTCACAGTCCATCCCCGTGGGTTATGGGCTATAATAGCGCGCTTAACAATTGAGCATCCCTAAAAATGCACTTTTTTCGCGATAGCAGCGTCAGCTCCGTACTCAAATCCTCATGTATCTCACATACACTGCGGCTCTCCGTGCGAAGCTTACTCGCTCTCACAAAAAAATTACTATTTTTAGAGCCGCTCAAGAACCTTATCCCCTCGATCAAGTGGTAGGCAAACAATTATGAGCCAAGATGAGAACACCAACCAGCAATGGGGCGGACGCTTTTCGGAACCCACCGATGCATTTGTGCAGCGCTTTACCGCATCCATTCAATTTGATCAGCGCCTCTACGCCCACGATATCCAGGGCTCTATTGCGCACGCCACCATGCTTGAAACCGCCGGCGTACTCACCGCCGAAGAGCGTGACACTATCATCAGTGGCCTCAATGAAGTAAAAGCGGACATCGAGTCCGGCAAACAACAGTGGTCTATTCCACTGGAAGACGTACACATGAACATCGAGGCCGCCCTCACCGACAAGATCGGAATTACCGGCAAAAAGCTGCACACCGGTCGCTCACGTAACGACCAGGTCGCGACGGATATTCGCCTGTGGCTGCGTGATGAAATAGACGCCATCGCTGAAGAAATAACTCGCCTGCAAACAGGCCTGATCAATCTTGCCGCCGGCGAAGCCAATACCATCATGCCCGGCTTCACCCATTTACAAACCGCACAGCCAGTTACTTTTGGCCACCACCTATTAGCGTGGAATGAAATGCTGGAGCGTGATCACGGCCGCCTCAAGGATTGCCGCCAACGCATGAATCAGTCGCCACTAGGCGCTGCCGCACTGGCGGGCACAACCTACCCTATTAACCGCGAACTGACCGCTGAGCTTATGGGCTTTGACCGCCCGACTGCCAACAGCCTGGATTCTGTTTCCGACCGCGACTTCGCGATCGAATTCTGCGCCTTTGCCAGTATGCTGCTCACGCACATGTCTCGAATGTCGGAAGAATTGGTACTCTGGACCTCAGCTCAATTTAATTTCATCGAGTTGCCCGATCGCTTCTGTACCGGCTCATCCATCATGCCGCAAAAAAAGAATCCCGATGTACCAGAACTGGTTCGCGGCAAAACCGGACGCGTAAACGGCCACCTGATTAGCCTGCTAACGCTGATGAAGTCACAGCCTCTGGCCTACAACAAAGACAACCAGGAAGACAAAGAGCCGCTATTTGACGCCGTTGATACCGTTAAAGACTGCCTGCGCGCCTTTGCCGATATGATTCCTGCCATTGTGTCACGCAAAGAAAACATGCTGGAAGCAGCCAAGCGCGGCTTCTCGACCGCTACCGATCTGGCAGATTATCTTGTGGTTAAAGGCATGCCATTCCGTGATGCACATGAGGTCGTCGGAAAATCAGTGGCCTATGGCATCGAAACCAACAAAGACCTATCGGAGATGAGCCTTGAAGAGCTTCAACAATTCTCTGATACCATCAGCGCCGACGTCTTTGATGTGTTGACATTAGAGGGCTCCGTAGCCGCGCGCGACCACATAGGCGGAACCTCGCCAGGACAAGTCAAGCGAGCAGCGACAAGCGCACTAGAGTTAGTAAGCAATCGCTAACTAGCAGTCCACCGCAAATACTGGGACTTGCTGCACATAGCCGCTATACTCCCAGCATACGTTGACTATTTTAGGATACCACCATGCGCTTTATCTCGATTATCGCACTCAGCAGTCTGCTAACCCTTGGCCTGGCGGGCTGCGGCCAAAAAGGCCCGCTTTATTTGCCGCAGAACGCTGAAGCCCCGCAAACTGAAGAGCAAAAAACCGAGCAATAAGCCCCTGCGGCACTCACTGACCACTGTAAACTAACACGCTGCAGGGCGGCGGTTATTGCCTTGGCACTACAGAACCACAACCCAAGAGCCCCAAGATCGATGACTATGCAAGATTTCGAATACCGCTCAGCTGGTGGCAACTCACAACTGCATATTGAAGGCATAAGCTTACAGGCGCTGGCCGCCGAATACGGCACGCCGCTTTATGTCTATAGCCATGCTGCATTCAGCCGCCACTACCAAGCCTATGCCGATGCCTTGGGCAGCCACTCAGGTATGATTTGCTATGCCGTTAAGGCCAATTCGAACATTGCAGTTTTAGGCTTACTGGCTCAGCTGGGCTCGGGTTTCGACATTGTCTCTCTAGGTGAACTGGAACGAGTACTACAAGCAGGTGGCGATCCGTCGCGGATTGTCTTTTCAGGCGTGGGCAAAACCCCCGAAGAGATGCAGCGCGCACTGGAAGTCGGCGTTCACTGTTTTAATTTAGAGTCCGAAGCTGAAGTGGATGTACTAGCCGATGTTGCTGAAGATGCCGGTCAAACAGCCAATGTTTCACTTCGAGTGAACCCCGATGTTGATGCCAATACACACCCGTATATTTCTACCGGCCTCAAGGAAAATAAGTTCGGCATTGCGATTGAAGAAGCCGGGCGAGTGTACCGTCACGCCAACAGCTTAGACTCGCTCAACGTGATCGGCATTGATTGTCATATCGGCTCACAATTGACGGAGATAGCACCATTTGTCGACGCGTTAGATAGAGTTTTGCTACTTGTCGACGAGTTGGCAGAGCAGGGCATCTCTATTGAGCACCTGGATTTAGGTGGTGGCTTAGGCGTCACTTACAAAGACGAAGAGCCACCGGCTGTCAGCGAGTATATGGATGCGATTAAAACACGCTTAGGCGATCGCCCACTTAGTCTTATTTTCGAGCCTGGGCGATCAATTGCAGCCAACACCGGCGTACTGCTGACAAAAGTAGAGTATTTAAAGCCTGCAGACCACAAGAATTTTGCCATTATTGATGCGGCTATGAACGACAATATTCGCCCCGCACTGTACCAGGCCTGGCAGGATATTCGCCCTGTGGCCCCGCACGATGGCACAGTGAGAACCTGGGATCTGGTTGGCCCTGTTTGTGAGACTGGTGATTTTCTCGGCAAAGACCGAGATCTGGCGCTACTACCAGAGGATATTCTGGCGGTAATGTCTTCCGGAGCTTATGGATTCACCATGAGCTCTAACTACAATAGCCGCCCTCGTGCCGCCGAAGTTATGGTGCGCGGCGACCAGGCGTTCTGCATTAGAGAGCGCGAAAGCATTGCGGATTTAACCCGTGGTGAACAATTGCTGCCTTAATCAAGCATTAGGATTTAATCGTGAGATTACGCTTTACCAAAATGCATGGGCTGGGTAACGACTTTGTTGTTATTGATGCCATCAGCCAACGCGTCAGCTTAAACGCTGAACGGGTTAAGCGCCTTGCCGACCGTCGTTTTGGTATCGGCTGCGATCAAGTATTACTGGTTGAAACACCACAAGATCCCGACGTAGATTTCCAATATCGAATCTTTAATGCCGACGGCAGTGAAGTAGAAAATTGCGGCAATGGCGCGCGCTGTTTTGCCAAATTTGTGACTGACCGCAAGCTCACAGGCAAGAAAAACATTGTCGTAGAAACCGCCAGCGGCATCATGATCCTGTGCCTGCAAGATAATGGTGAAGTAGCGGTAGATATGGGCGTACCATCCCTAACACCAGCCTCATTACCGTTTAACTCAGAACATCAAGCGGTGACTTATCCGCTAGCACTTGAAGGCGTCGAACTGGAAATCAGTGCGGTATCCATGGGCAACCCCCACGCTGTAACGGTCGTTGAGGATGTCAGCGCTGCGCCGGTTGAATCCTGGGGGCCGCAAGTAGAAAGCCATGAACGCTTTCCACAGCGAGCGAATGCTGGCTTCATGGAGATTGTCTCGCGCTCTGAGATTAATCTGCGTGTTTACGAGCGCGGAGCAGGGGAGACGCTTGCCTGTGGCACAGGAGCCTGTGCTGCGGTAGTGGCGGGGCGCTTGCGCAACCTGTTAGACTCACAGGTAACGGTAAATCTTCCCGGTGGTCACCTGATGATTGAGTGGTTAGGTGAAGGCGAACCTTTGCTCATGACGGGCCCTGCGGCCAATGTCTTCCATGGACAAATTAATATATAAAAGTAAGTGATTGATATGGCGAATACAAACAACACGGAAGTAACGGAAGACCTGGTGGCAGCATATCTACGCGAACACCCTGATTTCTTCAAACGTCAAACTGACTTACTATCCGAGCTAAGTTTACCTCACAGCAGCGGCGAGGCAATCTCTCTTGTTGAGAGGCAAGTTTCTCTCTTGCGTGAACGCAATATGGACATGCGACACCGGCTCAGCAGCCTGCTGGATAATGCCCGTGAAAACGACCGCCTGTTTGATAAAACCAAACGAATTGTATTATCCATACTTGAGGGGGGCACCCTGGAGGACACGCTAAATACCGTGTTCAGTAGCTTTAGGGACGACTTCGACATTCACTACACATCCATTATCCTCTACGGCGAGGCTGAAGATTTTAGCAACACCTCCGCACGCGTTGTGACAAAGCAAGATGCCCGCAATAACATTGGCAAAATCATTAGACAGAATAATGCTCTGAGTGGCACGTTTAGCACAGAGGAAACGACCTATATTTTTGGCGATAACGCCCAACACATTGGTTCAGTGGCCATGGTCCCTCTAGGTTATGGCCACAACTTTGGCCTCATCGCCATTGGCAATCGCGACCCCAGCTATTATCGCTCCAGTATGGGCACCTTGTTTTTAAGTTATATCGGCGAAGTAATAAATCGCGTACTGCCTGCACAAATTCAAGCCGCGCTAGATCAACAGAACGTCCCGAAAGCAGTAACCCAATTGCCATCCAGCAGCTAAACATTGGCAATCTCAAGAGGGCAGACAGGCACACTTCTACAGGCAATAGATACTTTTATTCAGCACCTGTCCGTGGAGAGGCAACTCTCTAGGCACACTCTTAGCAGCTACCAAAGAGACCTTGCACGCCTGCAAAAATTTATACAGGCCGACACAGGCACTGAACAACCTCCTCTGGCCAGCGTACAGCAACATCAAGTACGCCTGTGCCTGGGTCAATTGCACAGACAGGGTTTAGGCCCCAGAAGCCTGCAGCGATGGCTTTCGGCGTTACGCAGCTTCTTTAAATACTGCTCCCGACACAGACTTATTACTACT